>NZ_MQSY01000055.1:0-98526 GCF_001921245.1 Aeromonas sp. YN13HZO-058
GATATCCTGCCATCCTTCAGCGCCGCCGATCACGGCGCAGAGCGTCAGGAACAGAACATCAAACAGGGGGTAGGCCACTTTGGCGGTTTGTCTGGGATCTTGGAGTTCGGCAAAGTGTTCAGAGAAAGCGTCGATGGACATGAAATGGCTCCCGAAAAGGGAGCATAAGATCATAACCCGCAACATCGGTCAAATCATGTAAATGTGCTCAATAAACGTTCGCGATCTCGCCCTGCANGTGCTCAATAAACGTTCGCGATCTCGCCCTGCATCTGGAGGATCGGTCAATGGATCCTTAACTGATCGGCATTAAGCCTGCGGGCTCCCGTTTTTTATGGCTCTGTCCCAATTATGTGTTGAAAGGCTAATCTTGAAGTAGGCCATCACCTTGAGGTCTACCATCATGGATACCCCAGCCTTTCAACACCTGTTGTCTCTCTTTCCACTGCTTACCCTGCGCCAGCGCCGTGTTGCTCAGCAGGAACTCTCTGCCCCCCACACCATTACCTCGCTCAATACTCAGTTACCGACATGCCGTGGCTGCCCACATTGTCATGCCGATGTCACCGAGCTGGCTCCTTGGGGCTGGAGTCGGGGGCTGCGCCGCTACCGTTGCAAACTATGTCTGCGCACCAGCTCCATCCTCACCAAAACGCCCCTGGCCAGATTGCGTAAAGCACAGTGCTGGGAAGACTACGCGCAAGCCCTCATCGAAGGGTTGACCGTTCGCAAGGCAGCTCTGCGTTGTGGGGTCAGCAAAAACACTGCGTTCCTCTGGCGTCACCGTTTCTTGAGCGTGATGGCAACCCATCAGGCCCCCCCGGGAAGAGGGCATCGTTAAGGTAGACGAGACCTTCTTCCTTAAATGCCGAGGCGGTCATCACGGTCTTGAAGACCTCTGATTTCACCCGATGTGGTGCTGTGTAGCGATTCGCCTTCCCCCAACACCACCGTCACCTCGCGCCAGTCACGGATCACCGCCACCACCGCCGGATTGAGCGGCACATCGCCCCCTACCTGCACCACGGCGCAGCCAGCACGCAGGGCGCTCTCGATACCGGCCGGTGCATCCTCGAACACCAGACAGCAAGCGGGCGGTACGCCCAGCCGCTCGGCACCTAGCAGATAGGGCTCGGGATCGGGTTTGCCATTGATCACCGCTTCGGCCCCCACCAGCAGGTTGGGCAGCGGCAAACCGGCACAACTCAGGCGATGGCGAGCAACCCGCTCACTGGCGGAGGTCACGATGGCCCAGCACAGGGACGGCAGGCGGCGCAGCAGCTGGCCAGCGCCCGCGATGGCATCGCCGCCGGTATGTTCCATCTCCAGCTCGTCGAGCCGCGCCGCCTCCCGCTCCACATCCAGTTGCGGAGCCAGCGCCCGGATCACCTCCCGCGAGCGCATGCCGTGGCACATCGCCAGCACCGGCTCGGGAGCCAGCTGATGATGCTGGCACCAGAGCCGCCACACCTTCTCCACATCACCGGTCGAGCAGACCAGAGTGCCGTCCATATCGAGCAGCAGGGCGGCGACCACCACGGTTTTTGTACCCGCACTGACGTCCATACAGGCGCTCAGTTCGCTACTCATGCAGATACTCCCGTCAGCTCGGGCGCAGCACCAGAGAGCGCATCGGCAAACGCCTGCTGCTGGGCGGCACGCTCATAACAGGCCAGCGCCTGCTCGGCACTGCCAGCCCACACTTGCAAGGGGCCGACCACAAACCCCTGTTGCAGCAGGCTGGCGAGCAGCTCTCCCGTCTCCGGGGCAGCCAATGGCTGGGCCAGCACCAGCGTGCCCTTGATCAAAAAGAGATAGCGTTGGGTAGACATGATATGGCTCCTTGTTCCGGTTCTGAGGAGGGAGGCGCCCCCCTTGCCAAGCCATTAGAACAAGGCGATTAGATAATTTATAATCAATAAATCGCCACTTTGGATAACCAATTGGAATGAAATTCGACTTGAGGCAACTGCAGGCGTTTGTGACGCTGGCCGACACCGCCAACTATCGGGAAGCGGCCAGCCGCCTCTTTATCACCCAACCGGCCCTCACCAAGCAGATCCAGGGGCTGGAGCTGACGCTGGGCTGCACCCTGTTCAAGCGGGGCCGCCACGGTGCCGAGCTGACAGCGCTCGGCGCCCAGCTGCTCACTCAGGCAAGCGCACTGGTCAAACACGGCAGGGAATTTGAACGTCACGCACTGGCGGTGGCGAGCGGCGTGGCCGGTCGGCTCAAGATTGGGTTTGGCCTGTCGAGTTTCGCGCTGGCCCCTGCGCTGGTGGCCCGCTTCAAACAGCAGGTCACGGACGTCATGGTCCATCTGCAGGATATGCCCTCCGCCATCCAGCAGGAGCAGCTGCTCTCCGGCCAGTTGCAGCTTGGCTTTATGCGCAGGCCCCAGATGCCGCAGTTGCAGGAGCACCGGCTACTGATCGACCGGCTAGTGCTGGCGGTGCCGACCCGAATGACCGAGCCGGACCCGGCTGCATTCGACGTCCAGCAGGCACTGATCAGTCAACCGCTTTTGCAGATGGTGGGCCACCGCTGCCCCGGTCTCAGCCAGCAGATCGCCGGTTTTCTCGGCGCCAACCGACTGACTGGCATGGTTCAGGAGGCCGAAGATATCCAGACGCTGGTGGCGCTGGTTGCGGCAGGCATCGGCAATGCCATCCTGCCACGCAGCGTCAGCTTTATCGCAGGGCCCGATGTCACCCTCTATCCCCTCTCTGGCCCCAACTCCGAGTGGGAAATCAGCATGGTATGGAACCCGGACTTTGCCGATCCCATCCGGGATCACTTCGTCAGGCAGGTGATCGCCAGCCATCCCCTGCCGGTGTCGGCCACGCCCGAGCGCTGAGGCCAACGCTTGCTGGTGGCTAGCACCCTGGCCAGCCAAAACAGTGCGCCCCCATCAAGGGGGCGCATCCAGAACAAGAGCGGCCATTCGGCTCAACAGTTGGCGCAGTGACTACGGTTTTTACCCGCCCCCTTGGCGCAATAGAGCGCCGCATCGGCCGCGGCCAGCAACTCCCCTTCCCCCGCCAGCGGTTGTTCTGCCGTGTAGGTAGCAATGCCGATGCTGGCGCTGAGTTGAATATCATCCGCCACCACGATGTCGAGGTCGTTGATGGCCCGGCGGATCGCCTCACCAATCCGCTGGGCCGCATCCCGGTCGGTATTGCCGAGGATCAGGGCAAACTCATCGCCACCAAAACGGCAGGGCAGATCCGCCGGACGCTGGCAGAAGGATTGCAGAAGATGGCCCACCAGCTGGAGGGATCCATCCCCCATCTGATGACCCAGATGGTCATTGCACGCCTTGAAGTTATCGAGATCCAGCATGATGAGGGAGAGCGGGGTATGTTCACGCATGCTGCGCCGCCACTCGTTATGCAGAAAGCTGTTGAACAGCCGCCGATTGGCCAGTCCAGTCAGGGGATCATGTTGGGAGAGGCTGGCCACCTCCAGCTCCAGCAGCTTGCGTTCGGTGATATTGATATGGGCGATGGCATAAAATTCATCATCGATACCGGTCACCGGCGCCACTCGCATCATAAACCAGCGCTGGGTATCCGAGCTGTGGCAAGGGTATTCCAGATAGAACTTATCCTGAATACGACGTAGCACCCTGCGGATCCCCTCCACGGCGCTGCGCGCCAGCGGCTCGTCAGAGCTGTCACACACGCCCATGTAGTTGACTCCGAGCCAGTTATATCCCTTGGGCATGCCGTTTTGCTCGGCAAACAGATCCCAGGCGAGATTGGTGTAATGGATCACCCCATCCCGATCGATCACCGAGATCTGATCCTCCAGCGAATCCAGCAGCGCGGCCAGATAATGGGATCGCTCGGCAAACTGGCTCCGAGGCTTCTCTCTTTCATCCACCATAGTGGCCATCCTGTGGCAAACGTGGCGCATCGCCATCTATTAACAGTTGCATCAGCAGTTAGAGTAAAGCACCCAATAACCACTTGGCCAACAGAGACCATTCGTCGCGAGGCCCCCATCCGGCAAGGTTTCAGGCCAGCGCCCCGCACCGGATAACAAGAACAGGTTATGAATGTATTTGACTGATAAGTAACATTTAATGCCCACACCACTGATTTTCACAGGGGATGCCATCTCCCTCTCCGTCCATTTTAGTATTCGGGCAGTTTTGCAAGAACCAGGTTGCCTCCTCGCAGGAAGTCATCTGGGAGCAATGCTGCCGACCATCACACTGACGAATAAAGGTCGTTGCCTGTGGCGTGCTGACCTCCTCCTTATTGAAAGAGGAGACCGGCAATGGCGCCATCGACTCGGCCGAGAAACGGGAATAGATGGAAAAGAGGCCGACGAGCACCAACAGGGGGATCAATTTGCCACTCCAGCTGCTCTTGCGACGTCGATAGGGGTTACTCCGCTCTCTGGTAGAAGTGGGTCGTGGCGGCTGACTTGCCGCCCGAAAGGATGGCGCCGCCGATGATGCGGCCGATCTTGCTGCTGATGATTCGGCCGAGGGCACGGCATCCGCCAACGTGAGCGGGCGATCGGGGAAAAAGACCTGTAACGCCCTTGGTTTGCCATCCTGGCCACTGCCGATCAGATAGGTGACACGCTCCCCCGGCTCGGGCACGCGGCCATCTGATTGCAGCGCCGTAACGTGCACAAACAGCCCTGCACTGCGTGCTCCATTGATTGCCTGCTCGGCGCCATTTTGCTCCGGCGTAATAAATCCAAAGCCGCGCGCCTCGTTCCAGCTCGCGATCCGTCCCTGATAACGCATCTGTCCATCCTTGTTGTTATCCATGTGAGCACTATATTGCCCGACAATCATGTTGCCCAAAAGCGCAGCGGCCCGACAGGGAGCCGCAGAGTCAATCTCAAAACAGTGATCGGGCGCAGCCTGCGTTAAGGATCAAGCCAGCTGGGACACCTTGATGATCTCAGCGATGCGACCCAGCATCCGCAGCGAGGTGTGATGCTCGGTGGCATCTGCGGCGGCGCAGGCATCCTCCAGAATGGTGATGGCGTAGTCGCGATCGTGACCATCCCGCGCTGCCGCCTGAATGGCCCAGCTAGTGCTCACTCCGCACAGATAGAGGTGGTCGATGTGGTTGGCCCGCAGCGCAGGCTCCAGCGCCGTGCCATAGAAGGGGCTGACCCTGGGCTTGGTCAGCACCAGATCGCCGGGCTGCACATCCAGATCAGGATGAAAGTCGGTGCCGCTGTCAGCCAAAGAGAGCGCCCCCAACTGGTGAGCGCGACCAAACATGGGAGATCCCTTGGGTTGCAGCTGATAGCCGCCGTCAAAGCCCACCTTGATCAGCACTACCAGCCAGCCGTTGGCACGGGCATGGGCCAGCGCCTGATTGGCATGCGCGATGGCATCCTGCTCCACCACGTGGGCTGCGGAGGCGGCGATACGCCCGTCGGGATGGGCAATATCGTTGATAAAGTCGATCACCAGCAGTGCCTTGTTCATCACCTTTGCTCCTTCGCGAATTCAGTCCGTGCTATCTGCTTCCTACCTGTCAAACCAGCCCCAGTGCATAGCGCAGCGCCATCTCCTTCAGTGGACCCGCTTTGTCAGCCAGATTGAGGGCCAGATTGCGGGCCAGCTTGAGCGGGCCAATCTCGTTGCTGAACACCCCGTAGAAGAGATCCATCCCCGACTGCATCAGCAGGTTGTCGGGGCGGCGCCGTCGCTCGTAACGCTCGGCCAGCGCCAGCTGATGCCAGTCGGCGCCAGCTCCTTGCAGCAGATCAGCCCAGCAGGCCACATCCTTGAAGCCGAGGTTGACCCCCTGCCCCGCCAGCGGGTTGATGGTGTGGGCAGCATCGCCAAGCAGCACCACCCGACCGACGTGATAGTCGTTGGCGTGGCGACGCACCAGCGGGAAACTCCCCTTGCCGGTGACGGTGAACCCGCCGAGCCGACTCGGGAAGTGGCGGCGCACTTCGGCGGCAAGCCCTTCGTTGCTCATGGCCGCCAGCGCGCGGATACGTGCCGGGCTGTCATACCACACCAGAGAGCCGTGCTGGCCGGGCAGCGGCAGGAAGGCGCGCGGGCCGCTCGGGGTGAACTGCTGCCAGGTGATATCTTCCTGCGCAAAGTCGGTGTCGATATTGATCAGCATGCAGTGCTGGCGGTACTCGAAGCGCGATACGCCGATACCCGCCAGCTTGCGGGTGTGGGATTCGGCACCATCGCAAGCCAGCACCCAACGGGCCGCCAGCTCGGTGCCGTCGTCCAGAGTCAGCACAGCTTCATCCGCACTCTGGCGCAGGCTGGTCACCGCCGCCGGGGTGTGGGTCTGGATGGTGGGAAAATCCTCCATCCGTTTGAGCAGGGCGAGCTGCACCAGCCGGTTTTCGATGATGTAGCCAAGCTGGGGCAGACCGAGATCGGCGGCATTGAAGCGGGTGGCAAAGCCGTCCAGCTCCCAGGTCTCCAGCCGGCGATAGGGGCAGAGCCGCATCTGCTGCAGATGGTGCCAGGCACCGGCCTGCTCCAGCAGCGCCACCGAGGCCTGACTGATGGCGGAGACCCTCAGATCCAGCGGCTGCGACCGTGCGTAATGCTCCGGCAGTTGGGTCTCGATGACCCGCACCGAGAGGCCCTGAGCCGCCAGCAGACAGGCGGTGGCGGCGCCCACCATGCCGGCGCCGACGATGGCGATATCACACTGTTCCATACATTTATTCCTGAAAGGGTGCGTCCGGCGACAGCGCCCGGACGTGAACCGGATGGCTGCATGATAGCGCAAGGGCGGCTGATAAACAGTGAGACAAACGGGGAATTGCTGCGTCAAATCAAGGAGAAAGCTTATTGAGCTTGCTGGCAACAGGTATCGGGTGAGCACCATTGCCAGCTGGATATTAGCTAGGCAGTATCCAGATTGCGGAGTAAAATGCGCGGTCCTTTGACCATGCCGATTTCAAAACAAGTCAAGAGAAGCAATGAGCAAGAAACTTCACATTAAAACCTGGGGTTGCCAGATGAACGAGTATGACTCGTCCAAAATGGCCGACCTGTTGGATGCCAGCAATGGCTACACCCTTACCGAAGAGCCCGAAGAGGCAGATGTCTTGCTGCTGAATACCTGCTCCATCCGCGAAAAGGCGCAGGAGAAGGTGTTCCACCAGCTGGGACGCTGGAAAAAGCTCAAGGCCAACAAGCCCGGTCTGGTGATCGGCGTGGGTGGCTGCGTTGCCTCTCAGGAGGGCGATGCCATCCGCCAGCGCGCTCCCTATGTGGATATCGTGTTCGGCCCGCAGACCCTGCATCGCCTGCCCGCCATGATCAAGGAAGTGCAAGAGGGCCGTGGTGCCCAGGTTGATATCGCCTTCCCCGAGATCGAAAAATTCGACAGCCTGCCCGAACCGCGCGCCGAAGGGGCCACCGCGTTCGTCTCCATCATGGAAGGCTGCTCCAAATACTGTACTTACTGCGTGGTGCCCTACACCCGCGGTGAAGAGGTGAGTCGACCGCTGGACGACGTGCTCTACGAAATCGCCCAGCTCGCCCAGCAGGGCGTGCGCGAAGTGAACCTGCTCGGTCAGAACGTCAACGCTTACCGCGGCCCGACCTTTGATGACGGTATCTGCACCTTCGCCGAGCTGCTGCGTCTGGTGGCCGCCATCGACGGTATCGATCGCATTCGCTACACCACCAGCCACCCGATCGAGTTCACCGACGACATCATCGAAGTCTACAAAGACACCCCGGAAGTGGTTAGCTTCCTGCACCTGCCGGTGCAGAGCGGCTCTGATCGCATCCTGACCATGATGAAGCGCCCGCACACCATCCTGGAGTACAAATCCAAGATCCGTCGCCTGCGTGCCGCCCGTCCCGACATCACCATCAGCTCCGACTTCATCGTGGGCTTCCCGAACGAGACGGACGAAGACTTTGAAGCGACCATGAAGCTGATCGAAGAGATCAACTTTGACATGAGCTACAGCTTCGTCTTCAGTCCGCGCCCGGGCACCCCGGCTGCCGATATGCCCGACGATGTCGACATGGAAGTGAAGAAAGCCCGTCTGGCCCGCCTGCAGCACGTCATCAACAATCAGGCGATGCAGATTGGCCGCGCCATGCTGGGCACCACCCAGCGCATCCTGGTGGAAGGACCCTCCAAGCTCGACCCGATGCAGCTGTGTGGCCGCACCGAGAACAACCGGGTGGTCAACTTCGAAGGGCTGCACACCCTGATCGGCGGCTTTGCCGACGTGGAGATCACCGAGGTACGTCCCAACTCCCTGCGCGGCAAGTTCATCCGCGGCGAGAGCGAGATGAACCTGCGGATCGCCACCGCCCCGAGCGAAATCCTGGCCCGTCGTCCCGACAATGTGCCGGACGAGCTGGGCGTGGCCGCCTTCACACCCCATTAATCCCCTCCTCCCCATTCGCCCGGCGGATGGGGAGCGCCTTGAGACGAGGATATTTTGAGCCGACACATCTCGACCCTGAATCTGCATCTGGAGCCAGCCGACAACCAGCGCCTTGCCAGCCTGTGCGGCCCCTTCGATGACAACATCAAGCAGCTGGAGCGCCGCCTCGGCGTCGAGATCAGCTACCGTGACAGCCACTTCCAGCTGGTGGGCAAACCGGCCCAGCTGGATGCCGCCGCCGTCATCCTCAAGCACCTCTATGTGGAAACCCAGCCCCTCAAGGGTGGCAAGGTGACCGACATCACTCCCGACATGGTCCATCTGGCCATTCAGGAGTCGCGAGTGCTGGAGCAGGATGACGAACCGGCGCCGAGCATCCCCTATGGCAAGGAGGTGACGGTCAAGACCAAGCGCGGTCTCATCAAACCACGCAGCCCCAATCAGGCCCAGTACATTGCCAATATCGTGCGCCACGATATCTGCTTCGGCATAGGCCCCGCAGGAACAGGCAAGACCTATCTGGCGGTTGCGGCGGCGGTGGATGCGCTGGAACGTCAGGAAATTCGCCGCATTCTGCTGACCCGTCCTGCGGTGGAAGCGGGCGAGAAGCTGGGCTTTCTGCCCGGCGATCTCTCCCAGAAGGTGGATCCTTACCTGCGTCCGCTCTACGACGCCCTGTTCGAAATGCTGGGCTTTGAGCGGGTTGAGAAGCTGATGGAGCGCAACATCATCGAAGTGGCGCCGCTCGCCTATATGCGCGGAAGAACCCTCAATGACGCCTTTATCATTCTCGATGAGGCTCAAAACACCACCACCGAGCAGATGAAGATGTTCCTGACCCGCATCGGCTTCAACTCCAAGGCGGTGGTGACCGGTGACATCACCCAGGTAGACCTGCCGCGCAACGCCAAATCCGGCCTGCGTCACGCGCTGGAAGTGCTGCAAGGGGTCGATGGCCTGTCGTTCAACTTCTTCGAGTCCAAAGACGTGGTGCGCCACCCGGTGGTGGCCCGCATCGTGCAGGCTTACGAGGCATTCGATGCCAAACAGGCGGCGGAAAAAGCAGCCCCCATTATTGGGAAAGAGAGCATCGGCAAAGAGAGCACCAGCAAAGAGAGCGAGCAATGAGCGTAACCCTGGATCTGCAGCTGGCCAGCGCCAGCACTGACGGCCTGCCCACCGAAGCCCAGCTGCAAGGCTGGCTCGATGGCACCATTCTCGGCTTCCAGCAAGAGGCTGAAGTGACGGTGCGTATCGTCGACGAGGCGGAGAGCAACGAGCTCAACCTCACCTATCGTGGCAAGGACAAGCCTACCAATGTGCTCTCCTTCCCGTTCGAGGCACCGCCCGGTCTGGAGCTGCCGCTGCTCGGCGATCTGGTGATCTGCCGTCAGGTGGTGGAGCACGAGGCCCAAGAGCAAGGCAAGCCCCTCATGGCCCACTGGGCCCACATGGTTGTGCATGGCAGTCTGCATCTGCTAGGTTATGACCATATCGATGATGAGGAAGCCGAAGAGATGGAAGCGCTTGAGCGCGACATCATGCAGGAAATGGGTTTTGCCGATCCTTATCTGAACGACGAAGAGTAAAACGCCGGACGGTCATCCACTTGAAACAGCAGATGGCCATCCTTATATAACCCGAACAATTTCAAGTGTGTTGAAGCGAGTAACCAAGAGAAAAAATGACCGACGATCACCCTAGTACCGGCTCGCCGAAGAAAACCTGGCTCGACAAACTCAGCCAACTCTTCCAGGGCGAGCCAAAAGACCGCAATGATTTGGTAGACGTGATAGCCGATGCCGAAGAGCGCGACCTCATCGATCAGGACACCAAGGACATGATCGAGGGGGTGCTGGAGATCGCCGATCTTCGCGTGCGCGATATCATGATCCCCCGCTCCCAGATGGTGACCATCGAGAAGTCCCAGCCGATCGACGAGATCCTGCCGGTGATCATCGAGTCCGGTCACTCCCGCTTCCCGGTGATCAACGAAGACAAGGATCATGTGGAGGGCATTCTGCTCGCCAAGGATCTGCTCCCCTTCGGGTTTGGCGGCCATCACGCCAGCGAGCCGCTGCAGCTCGAGAAAATCTTGCGCCCCACGGTGATCGTGCCGGAAAGCAAACGGGTTGACCGTCTGCTCAAGGAGTTCCGTGAAGAGCGCTACCACATGGCCATCGTGGTCGACGAATTTGGTGGCGTCTCCGGTCTGGTGACCATCGAAGACATACTGGAACTGATCGTTGGCGAGATCGACGACGAGTTTGACGACATCGAGGATGAGCCGGACGAAATCCGCCGCCTCAGCAAGCGGGTCTTCTCCATCAGCGCCCTGACCGAGATCGAGGATTTCAACGACTTCTTCGGCACCAAATTCAGCGATGAAGAGGTGGATACGGTGGGCGGTCTGGTGATGCACGCCTTCAGCCACCTGCCCAAGAAGGGCGAGGAGATCGAGCTGGACGGCTACCTCTTCAAGGTGATGCATGCCGACCGGCGCCGTCTGCAGCAACTGCAGGTGAAGATCCCCGAGCACCACGCGGCGGCGCAATCCGAGCCGCAGTAAGCAGATCCGCTCGATGTTTGAAACAACGCCCCGACCTCGGGGCGTTGTGCTCTCTGCCACCGGCATCGAGGCTCGCCGTTGCCCCGCTTACAGGTTAAGATAGCGGCCATTCAACCCCAGTTGCACACCAAGACGAGCACAATCGCCCGTGAAATCATCTCCCGTTACATCAAGAATCCTGTTGAGCCTCAGCGCGCTGGCCTGTGGCGCCATCGCCGTGCTGGCCTTCTCCCCCTTCGGCTACTGGCCGCTGGTGATCCCCTCCCTGCTCGGCCTCTACGCCCTGCTGGACAAAGCCACGCCGAAACAGGCCGCCTGGCGCGGTTTTGGCTACGCCATGGGACTCTTTTTGCCGGGGCTGTGGTGGATCCACGTCAGCATGACCGAGTTTGGCGGCATCCCGCTGCCGGTCGCCTTCGTGCTGCTGGCCGGGCTCTCCGCCTATCTGGCGCTCTACCCGACGCTCGCCTGCTGGGCCTTCGCCCGCTTCTTTGGCGGCCGTCACTGGAGCCGCTGGCTGCTCGCCTTCCCGGCTCTGTGGTTGGTGGCTGACTGGCTGCGCGGCTGGGTGATGACCGGCTTCCCCTGGCTCTGGTTTGGTTACAGCCAGATCGACGGCCCTCTCAAGGGCCTCGCCCCCATTCTCGGGGTGCAAGGCATCACCCTCGCCCTGTTGCTGTCTGCCTCCGCTATCTGGCTGGTGTGGAAATCCCGCTCCCCGCTCTGGCTGGCGGTGCCCGCCCTGCTGGTCGCCGGTGCCCACGGTCTGATGCAGCTCAACTGGGTGACCCGTGGCGAGCCGGTCAAGGTGGCGCTGGTGCAGGGCAATATCGCCCAGTCCCTCAAGTGGGATCCGGAGGCACTGGCCCCCACGGTGCGCACCTATCAGGATTTAAGCCGCGAGAATCAGGATGCCGACATCATCGTCTGGCCTGAGTCGGCGATCCCGGCTATCGAGAAGGCGATGGGCCCCTATCTGGAGAATCTGGACAAGGCGATGAAGGTGAACGATACCGGCCTGCTGGCGGGGATCATCCACTACGACGAGCAGCAACAGCGCTTCTACAATACCGTGCTCGGCATGGGGGTGCAGGATGCGGATGGAAAGGAGTCCTACTTCTACAACCACTCCAACCGCTACAACAAGTACCACCTGCTGCCCATCGGCGAGTTCGTGCCGTTTGAAGATCTGCTGCGCCCCATCGCCCCCTTCTTCAACCTGCCTATGTCCTCTTTCAGCCGGGGCGATGACATTCAGCCCAACCTGATCGCCAAGGGGCTCAAGTTCGCCGCCGCCATCTGCTACGAGATCATCTTCCCGGAGGAGGTGCGCCGCAACGTCAATGCCGATACCGACTTCCTGCTGACCGTCTCCAACGACGCCTGGTTCGGCACCAGCATCGGTCCGTGGCAGCATATGGAGATCGCCCGGATGCGCGCGCTGGAGCTGGCTCGTCCGCTGCTGCGCGACACCAACACAGGCATCACTATCGTGACCGACATCGATGGCAGCATCATCGGCCAGATCCCGCAGTTTGAAGCGGGCGTGCTGCGCAGCGAGGTGCGTCCCGCCCACGGCGAGACCCCCTACATGCGATTTGGCAGCTGGCCCCTCTACGGCCTGACCGTGCTGCTGCTGGGTCTGGCGCTGGCGCTGCGCCCCAAGGCCCACCCCTGGGCCCGCGAGCTGTAACGCCAATCCGCAATCCCCGATAAACAACGAGGCGCCCACAGGCGCCTCGTTTTTTATCATGAACAGGGACGTGGCTTAACCACCAGCGGCTTCCAGATGCTCTACCAGCAGTTGCACGCTGCGGTTGCCGCGCCACTCGTTGACATCGAGCCGATAGACCAGCCGCACCCGCTTGACCGAGGCATCGGGCCAACGCTTGAGATCGACGCCGAAGGCGATGGCATCCACCGCATGGCCGGAATCGGTGGTCAGCATCATCTTGAGGTGCTTCTCCCCCACCAGCCGCTGCTGTACCAGCACGAATTCGCCGTCAAACAGCGGCTCGGGGAAGGCCTGACCCCAAGGGCCGGAGGCGCGAATAAGCTCCGCCAGCTCGAGGTTTAGCTCGTCCGGCAGCAGCTCGCCGTCGGTGAGCAGCACCCCGGTCAACAGCTCGGGGGTCACCAGCTCGCTGATGACCGCCTCAAACGCCCGACCGAAGGCCTCGATATTGGCCTTGGGCAGGGTCAGCCCCGCTGCCATGGCGTGGCCACCAAACTTGCCCATCAGGCCGGGGTGGCGGGTATCGAGCAGTTCCAGCGCATCGCGCAGGTGCACCCCGGGGATGGAGCGCCCTGAGCCCTTGAGCTCGGTCTCGCTGCTTTCGGCAAAGGCGATGACCGGGCGGTAGTACTTCTCCTTCACCTTGGAGGCCACCAGCCCCACCACCCCCTGATGCCACTCGTTACGGTGCAGCACGATGCCCGACGGCACCTCGCCATCGCGAAAGCGGATCTGCTCCAGGGTGGCAAGCGCCTCCTGCTGCATCCCCTGCTCAATCTCCTTGCGCTCCTGATTGAGGCTATCCATCTCGGAGGCGAGCTGGCGCGCCAGATTGAGATCATCGCTCAGCAGGCAGGCGACCCCGAGCGACATGTCATCGAGGCGGCCCACCGCATTGAGGCGCGGCCCCAGCGCAAAACCGAGATCGGCGGCAGTGAGGCGGCGACCATCGCGGCCCGACACATCCACCAGCGCCTGAATACCGGGGCGACAGCGCCCGGCCCGGATCCGCTGCAAGCCCTGATGGACCAGAATGCGGTTGTTACCATCGAGCGCCACCACGTCGGCCACCGTACCGAGGGCCACCAGATCGAGATAATCCGCCACATTGGGGGCGCGCAGCCCCTGCTGTTCGTACCAGCCGAGCTGGCGCAGATGGGTGTTGAGAGCCGCCATCAGGTAGAAGGCGACCCCGACCCCGGCCAGCGACTTGGAGGGGAAATCGCAGCCGTGCTGGTTGGGGTTGACGATCGCATCGGCGTCAGGCAGCTCCTGACCCGGTAAATGGTGATCGGTAACCAGTACCTGCATGCCAGCCGCCTTGGCCGCCGCCACCCCGGCGATGCTGGAAATGCCATTATCCACCGTGATCAGGAACTCGGCGCCGCGGACCACCGCCAGCTCGACAATTTCGGGGGTGAGGCCGTAGCCGAACTCGAAGCGGTTGGGCACCAGAAAATCGATGTGGCGACCACCCATGGCGCGCAGCGCCAGCACACAGAGCGCCGAGCTGGTGGCACCGTCGCAATCGAAGTCACCGACGATCAGGATCCGTTTCTGGGCGGTCAGGGCCTCCGCCAGCAGCGGCACCGCCTGTTCCATGCCATAGAGGCGCTGGGGCGGCAACAGCTGGCTGGCGCTACGCTCCAGCAGGGCCGGATCGTCTACGCCACGACTGGCGAAGATTTGGCGAAGCAGGGGATGCAGGGTGGCAGGCAGATGGGAATCATCAACTCGCGGACGACGACGGATTTGCAGGGACATCAATATGATCCAGTATCTTGAGCAGCTGTTCGGGGCTCTGATACCCGCGCACCAGATCCCCGTCAGAGGAGACCCAGGCCGGCAGTACCTTGACCCCCAACCATTGGCTCAGGCCAATATTTTGGATAAGGGTCTCACTACATGCCGTTTGAGGCAAATAGGCTTTTAACGGATCATTTTGCAGCAGGGGGTCGCTGCACCAGTCAGCGGCTCGTTCGGCATGATCAATGACGGGATAGATCTCGACGCTAACTCCTAAGGCCTGCAACTGTTGCAGTGTGGCGGAGAGCTGACGGCGTGCCGCATCCTGTTCGCCGAGAAACAGCGCCACCCGGTGACGCTCATCCCGGGCCTTGAGCACGATGGGAGTATGGGCCACCTGAGCCAGGCCCAGTCGGCGCTGCTCACGCATGCCAGAGATGGTCAGGTTCTTCATGTCACGGGTCATATCCAGCATGATCCCCTGCACCACATAGTCCCCTTTGGCATCGCTGTAGAGCACCCCCTGGGAGGTGCCCAACATATACAACCCCGCAATCGGGGTCGGTTCAACCAGATAGACGGGCACCCCCAGTCGGGCCGTGATGGTCTGTTTCAAGGCTTGGGTATCCATCCCCGCTCTGGCAGCAAATGTGCACAAAAGCATCATTCCCAGTAGTAAATACTTCACTTGTTTACTCACGTGGTATGAATGAATCGACCAAGCAAACTACAGCAGCACAGCTCATTATTCAACCTGCTACTTACCAAAAAATTAATATCACTTTGTACCAAAAAAAATGATTCCCTCCGATTGCCAAGGACTCATAACGCCCGCAAGCTAGTCAGGACGACAGGAATAACGCGGCTTAGCCTCTGTTTTCCTGACAAGAGTTCGCCCTTTGGCAAGGGGCATCAACGCGCTATCTTGTTTAATTTCGGAGGAAATAATGAGTCTGATTCAAGAGTTCAAAGCCTTTGCCGCCCGCGGCAACGTCATCGACATGGCGGTCGGTATCATCATCGGTGCCGCCTTCGGCAAGATTGTCTCCTCCTTTGTCGGTGACGTGATCATGCCGCCCATCGGCCTGATCCTTGGCGGCGTGGACTTCAGCGACCTGGCTGTCACCCTGAAGGCCGCAGAAGGCAGCACCCCGGCCGTTGTCATCGCCTATGGCAAATTCATCCAGACCATCATCGACTTTCTGATCATCTCCTTCGCCATCTTCATGGGGCTGAAGGCCATCAACACCCTCAAGAAGAAGCAGGAAGAGGAAGCCGCAGCACCGGCAGGCCCGACCAAGGATCAGGAGCTGCTGACCGAGATCCGTGATCTGCTGAAATCCCAACAGGGGAAATAAACGCCACTTCCTGTCGTGTAATGCCAAAAAAACCGCCTGCTGGCGGTTTTTTGTTTTTGGGAGGCTAGGCACTCAGGCTCTGGGGTGGTGCTCACCGTGCAGCGCCTTGAGCCGCTCGTTGGCCACATGGGTGTAGATCTGGGTGGTGGAGAGATCCGCATGGCCCAGCAGCATCTGCACCACCCGCAAGTCGGCGCCATGGTTGAGCAGATGGGTGGCAAAGGCGTGGCGCAAGGTATGGGGGGATAGCTCGCCGTTAATCCCGGCCCGCAGGGCATAGAGCTTGATGCGGTGCCAGAAGGTCTGGCGGGTCATCATACGGGCCTGTTTGGAGGGAAACACCACGTCCGAACTGGTGCCCCCCAGCAGCAGGGTGCGGGCCTCCCGGTAGTAACGCTCCAGCCAGTGCATCGCCTCCTCGCCCATCGGCACCAGCCGCTCCTTGTTGCCCTTGCCCACTACCCGCACCAGCCCCTGACGCAGGCTGACATGCTCGGCTGTGAGCCCCACCAGCTCGGAGACCCGCAGCCCGGTGGCGTAGAGCAGCTCCAGCATCGCCTTGTCCCGCAGCTCCAGCGGGTCATCCACCAGCGGCGCACTCAGCAGGGCATCCACTTCCGCTTCGCTTAAATCGGAGGGGAGTTTTTTCGGCAGCTTGGGCCCCTCCAGCAGCACGGTCGGATCATCGCTGCGCAGCTTCTCGCGATTGAGATACTGGTAAAAACGGCGCAGCGCCGACAGGAAACGGGCGGTGCTGCTCGCCGCAAACTGGTGATCGACCCGCCAGGCAAGGTAGTGCTGGATCTCGTCCATCCCCGCCAGCAGCAGCGAGCTACCCTGCTCATCGAGCCAGAGGGAGAACTTCTCCAGATCGCTGCGATAGGAGCTGACCGTGTTGTCAGACAATCCCCGCTCCAGCCAGAGGGCGTCGAGGAAGGGTTCAATCAGGGGATGGGGGTCGGGCTTGCTCATGGTGCGCTGCAATCAGGGGATCGATGGCCCATTGTAACGCGCCAACTCCTTGGAAAGACAAGGCACTTTCATTGGAAAGATAAGCCACTTTTGCCAGGCCCCTTGTCGGGCGGTGAAGGTCGAATGGCAATCTGCTAGACTGGCCCCCTCCCCTTACGTTACCCATCGTGTTGCCCACATGGCGTCGTCCACACGAGCAAGCGAGAAGGCGCCAAAAGCAAGCGAGAAAGCGCCAACAGAGAGAAGAGCGATGAAGATTGGTCTGTTTTACGGTTCCACCACCTGTTACACCGAGATGGCTGCCGAGAAGATCCGCGCCCTCATCGGCCCCGAGCTGGTGGATATTCACAATATCAAGGATGTCTCCCTGCGCCGGATGGAGGATTACGAGATCCTGATCCTCGGCATCTCTACCTGGGATTTCGGCGAGCTGCAGGAGGACTGGGAGTCCCGCTGGGAAGATATCGGCGATCTCCATCTGGAGGGACGCATCGTGGCCCTATTTGGCCTCGGCGATCAGCTCGGTTATGGCGAATGGTTCCAGGATGCCCTCGGCATGCTGCACGATCAGCTGGTGCCCAAAGGGGTCAAGCTGGTGGGCTACTGGCCCAACGAAGGGTACGAATTCGATGCCTCCAAGGCACTGATCGACGATGGCCGTCACTTCGTCGGGCTGGCGCTGGACGATGCCAATCAATATGACCAGACCGATCCGCGCATCGAGCAGTGGGTCGAGCAGATCCTGAGCGAAATCCACGCCCTGCTCTGATCTTTACCCCTTCTCCCAAGGTGGCCACTCACCCGCTGATGTGGCCGCCCGGGCGCAGTTATCGCACCGATTTTCTCAATCGGTATCATCGCGTGACGCTATAGCGACTTTTTTGTGCTGGTCTGCAACAATGGACTCGACATCCCATAACAATCAGAGCCGGATGTCGGAAGCAAACGGACAGACCAGAAAAGGATATTCTATGACTCCATTCTCCCTGTTGGCCCCCGCCATTGCCCGTGACGTGCTCGATCACGCGCTGGCGCTGGGTGCCGATTTCGCCGAGCTGTTTGTCGAGCGCAAGCGCCGCAGCCAGCTCAGCCTGCTCTCCAGCCAGATAGAGAACATCAGCGGCGGCCTCGATTTCGGCATCGGCGTGCGCCTCTGTTACGGCCACAAAGTGCTCTACGGCTACACCAATCTGGCCAACCGCGACGAGCTGCTGCGTATCGTCACCTTGCTGGCGGCCAAAGACCGCCGTGACCCGGTAGTGACCGCCACCGCCTTCGATTTCACCCGTCTGAGCGATCGCAACCCGGTGGCGCTGCCGCTGTCGGCAGACAAGCAGCTGGAGCAGAAGATCGCCTATCTGCACGCCATGGATGCGGCCGCCCGCGCCGAGAGCGGCAAGGTGAGCCAGTTCTCCGGCAACGTGCTGGGCTGGGAGCAGGAGGTGGAGATCTTCAACAGCGAAGGAGTGCAAGTGGCCGATCGCCGCCACTACAACCGCATCATGGCCCAGACCATCGCCATGGAAGGGAGCGAGCAGAGCGTCGGTTACGAGGCCCCCGGCGCCCTGATGGGTTGGGAGCATGCCGATCGCATCGATCCGCGCGAGCTGGCCCTCACCGCCACTCGTCAGGCACTGGTGAAGCTGGGCGCGGCTCCCTGCCCGAGCGGCACCCTGCCGGTCATCATGGAGAACGGCTTTGGCGGCGTCATCTTCCACGAGGCGTGCGGCCACCTGCTGGAGACCACCTCGGTAGCCAAAAAGGCCTCGGTGTTCCACGACAAGATGGGCCAGCTTATCGCCAATCCGGTGGTCAATGCGGTGGACGAGGGACTGCAAGGCAATGCCTGGGGCTCCATCAACGTCGATGACGAAGGGATGGCGACCCAGCACACCCAACTCATCAAGGACGGCGTGCTAGCCGGTTTTCTGGTGGACAGAATGGGCGCTCTCAAGACGGGCTACGCCCGCACCGGCTCGGGTCGGCGCGAATCCTACAAGTACGCCCCCACCTCGCGCATGCGCAACACCTATATCGAACCGGGCAACCACAGCCTCGACGATATGCTGGCCACGGTAGAGCACGGCATCTACGCCAAAAAGATGGGGGGCGGCTCGGTACAGCCCGGCACCGGTGAATTCAACTTCAACGTGCAGGAGGCCTACCTCATCGAGCACGGCAAAATCACCAAACCGCTCAAGTCGGCCACCCTGATCGGCACCGGCCCGCAGGTGCTGAAAGAGATCTCCATGGTGGGCCGCAATCTGGCACTGGCCGCCGGCATGTGCGGCTCGGTCTCGGGCTCGGTCCCCACCTCGGTGGGCCAGCCGGCCCTCAAAGTGGACAATATCCTGGTGGGAGGGAACGCCTGATGAGCCAACTCGACATGAACCAACTGCTCACCCGCCTGCTGGATAAAGTGGCCGACCTCGGCGCCGAGGCAGACATCATCGCCAATCAGGAGAAGGCCTTCTCCCTCAAGGCAGACAAGGGCGAGCTGGGTGAATACAAGGTCACCAGCAGCCAGCAGCTTGGCATTCGCCTGATCAAAGAGGGTCGGGTCGGCATCGCCTACTCTGAAGCGCTCGATGAGCTGGCGCTGGATGCCATGCTGCAGGATGCGCTCGATGCCAGCCGCTTTGCCAAGGTGGATCCGGATCAGCGCATCTCGGTGGCCAATAGCCGGATCACCACAGATTGTGCCGAGATCAACCAGCCCGATACCACGCTGGTAGAGGAGAAGATCGCCCTGGCCCTGCGTCTGGAGTCTGACATGCTGGCCATGCCCGATGTGAGCGGCGCCCCCTACAACAGCGTCTTCGAAGGGGAGAGCCAGCTCTGGCTCGCCAACAGTCAGGGCACCCTCTGCCAACACGGCGAGTTCAGCGTCGGCTGCTACACCTCGGCGCTGGTGGAGCGGGATGGCCGCCAGTCGATGCACTCGCAGGGGCAGTATGGCCGTCGCTTCGACGAGCTGGATAGTCAGATCCTGATCGAGCAGATCTACGCCATCGCCGATGGCCTACTGCCCGGAGAAGCGGTGCCGAGCGGTCGCTACAGCGTTATCTTCAGCACCAACTGCTTCGCCAGCCTGTTTGGCAGCTTTCAGGGTGTGCTGTCGGGCAAGTGGGCCCAGCAAGGGATCAACCCCTGGCGCAGCAAGGTCGGCCAGAGCGTGGCGTCACGCTGGCTCACTCTGGAGAGCCGGGTCTATATGCCGGGTGGCATGAACATCAAGGCATTTGATGGCGAGGGGGCGGCCAGCTCGGATCTGCTGCTGATTGGCGAAGGGGAGCTGAAGACCCTGCTCCATAACAGTGCCACCGCCCGCCACTTTGGCGTCGCCAGCAACGGCTCGGCCGCCCGAGGTGCCCGCAGCGCCCTCGATGTCACCGCTCGCCATCTGGTGTTTGGCGCGGGCCCCCACCGCGAAGCGGAGGTGCGGAGCGGCGACTATCTGGAGCTGGTCAAGCTGGACGGCCTGCATTCTGGTGCCGATGCGGTGAGCGGCGACTTCTCCTTTGGCGCGTCAGGGTTCCTCTGCCGCGATGGGGTTCGCCTGCAGCCGGTGCGCGGCATCACGGTAGCGGGCAACTTCTATCGCCTGCTGGGCGAGCTGGAAGCGGTCGGTGACACCCTGCACCACAACGATGGCAAGGGCTTCTTCGCCCCGCTGATCCGTTTTGGCGGCCTCTCCGTTGCGGGCAAATAAACCCGCCCATCAATAGAGAGAGGCGCCTGATGGCGCCTCTCTCTTATTGGCAAGCAAATTCGCAAGCAGAGTGTCGAGACCTCTGACTAAATGGACGATTACGCTTCGCTAATCATCCCTACTGGTCTCGTTATCTCGTCCGCATTGATGGCATGGCTCAGGGCGCGAGCGGCTCGCGGTGATACTCGGCGCAGCCGCATTCGGGGCAAGTATCGAGCTGCTGGGGATGCAGCACGGTATGACACCAGCCGCACTGGTCGCACACCATGACCCCGAGCCCCACCCAGTCACCGGCCTCATAGACGCCCTTGTGCTCCAGCTCGTCGGCCAGCTCCCGCCACTCCACTTGGGCGCGGTCGGTCACATCCGCCAACCAGGACCAGGCGGTGTCTTTCAGGGCCAGCATAAAGGCAGACTCTTCCACCTGCGCACTATCGTCATGGCGCCCCTCGTCGTAGTTGCCCAGATCCCGCTTCACGTACTCGGCGATGAGCGCCAGCTCGTCCTGGGTCAGGTCGCTGGCGGCCTCCAGATAGGCCTGCACCTTGGCGATCATCCGGTTGAGGCGCTCCCCCTGGAACTCTTCAGTCTCTTGCCACTGTTTTTGCAGCTCGGCAATGAAGGCTTCGTACCCTTTTTGACGTTTGTCCATGGCTCTAACTCCTCTACTAAACCCTGATCTGGCCCGGCTTAAGGCCCAAGGGACGCTGGCGGTTGTTGCCGCCGCAGGATATGGGTATTCTATTGCGATTTCCCAGCTGATTTATCTATTCATTTCACAGATCCGGATGTCACCAATGCAAGAGCAATACGTTCCCCAATCAATCGAACCAGCAGTGCAAAAGCACTGGGATGCCAAGAAAACCTTCAAGGCCGTGGAGAAAGTAGACAAGGAGAAGTTCTACTGCCTGTCCATGTTCCCCTATCCGTCTGGTCGACTACACATGGGGCACGTTCGTAACTACACCATAGGTGATGTGATCTCCCGTTATCAACGCCTCAATGGCAAGAACGTGCTGCAACCCATAGGTTGGGATGCATTCGGTCTGCCAGCGGAGAACGCCGCAGTCAAAAACAACACAGCCCCGGCGCCCTGGACCTACGAAAACATCGAATACATGAAGAACCAGCTGAAGATGCTGGGTCTGGGTTATGACTGGGATCGTGAAGTCGCCACCTGCAAACCGGATTACTACCGCTGGGAGCAGTGGTTCTTCACCAAGCTCTACGAGAAGGGTCTGGTCTACAAGAAGACCTCCTCCGTCAACTGGTGCCCGAACGACATGACAGTGCTGGCCAACGAGCAGGTGGTCGACAACTGCTGCTGGCGCTGTGACACCCCGGTGGAGCAAAAAGAGATCCCCCAGTGGTTCATCAAGATCACCGACTACGCCGAAGAGCTGCTGAACGACATCGACAATCTGGAAGGCTGGCCAGAGATGGTCAAGACCATGCAGCGCAACTGGATTGGCCGCTCCGAAGGGGTCAACATCAGCTTCAATATCGAGGGTCAGGCTGAGCAGCTGGAGGTCTACACCACCCGTCCGGACACCTTCATGGGCGTCACCTATGTCGGTATCGCCGCCGGTCACCCGCTGGCGCTGCAGGCTGCTGCCAGCAACCCGGAACTGGCCGCCTTTATCGAAGAGTGCAAGAACACCAAGGTAGCCGAGGCGGAACTGGCCACCATGGAGAAGAAAGGCATGGCCACCGGCCTCTATGCCATTCACCCGCTGGATGGCCGCAAGGTACCGGTCTGGGTCGCCAACTTCGTACTGATGAACTACGGCACCGGCGCCGTGATGGCAGTTCCGGCTCACGACCAGCGTGACTTCGAATTCGCCACCAAATATGGCCTCGACATCAAAGCGGTGATCAAGCCGGTTGATGGCGACGTCGACGTGAGCGAAGCGGCTTACACCGAGAAGGGCGTACTGTTCAACTCCGGCGAGTTCGACGGTCTCGACTTCCAGGGCGCTTTTGACGCCATCGCCAACAAGCTGGAAGCGCTAGGCCACGGCAAGCGCACCGTCAACTTCCGTCTGCGTGACTGGGGTGTCTCCCGTCAGCGTTACTGGGGTGCCCCCATCCCGATGCTGACCCTGGCTGACGGCACCGTGGTGCCGACGCCGGAAGATCAACTGCCGGTGCTGCTGCCGGAAGATGTGGTAATGGACGGTATCCAGAGCCCGATCAAGGCTGACGCCGAGTGGGCCAAGACCACTTACAACGGTCAGGAAGCGTTCCGCGAGACCGATACCTTCGACACCTTTATGGAGTCCTCCTGGTACTACGCGCGCTACTGCTCTCCGGACTACGACAAGGGCATGCTGGATCCGGCTGCTGCCAACCACTGGCTGCCGGTGGATCAGTACATCGGCGGTATCGAGCACGCCTGTATGCACCTGCTCTACGCCCGCTTCTTCCACAAGCTGCTGCGTGACGCAGGTCTGGTCAACAGCGACGAGCCGTTCAAGCGCCTGCTCTGCCAGGGCATGGTGCTGGCCGACGCCTTCTACTACAAGGACGAGAAGGGCGGCAACGTTTGGGTCAGCCCGACCGACGTCAAAGTAGAGCGTGACGAGAAGGGTCGCATCACCAAGGCCATCGACAACGAAGGCCGTGAGGTAATGCACTCCGGCATGACCAAGATGTCCAAGTCCAAGAACAACGGCATCGACCCGCAGCTGATGGTCGAGCGTTACGGCGCCGATACCGTCCGTCTGTTCATGATGTTCGCCTCCCCGGCCGAGATGACTCTGGAGTGGTCCGACTCCGGCGTAGAGGGTGCCCAGCGCTTCCTGCGCCGCCTGTGGCGCACCACCTTCGAGCACGTCTCCGGTGGCGCCGTTGCCGCGCTGGACGTAGCAGCCCTCACCAACGAGCAGAAAGCGGTACGCCGTGAACTGCACAAAACCATCGCCAAGGTGAGCGATGACGTGGGTCGCCGTCAGACCTTCAACACCGCCATCGCCGCCATCATGGAGCTGATGAACAATCTGGCCAAGCTGGGCTCCGACGAGCAGGACCGCGCCCTGATGCAGGAAGCACTGGAAGCTGTCGTGGTCATGCTCTACCCCATCACCCCGCACATCGGCTTCGAGCTGTGGAAGATGCTGGGCAAGGGCGACGACGTGGATCACGCCGCATGGCCGGTGGCCGATGAAGCGGCCATGGTCGAGACCGAGAAGCTGGTCGTGGTGCAGATCAACGGCAAGATGCGCGGCAAGCTGACCGTACCAGCCGAGATCAGCCAGGCTGATGTCGAGAAGCTGGCGATGGCCGATGCCTCCGTGCAGAAGTTCACCGACGGTCTGACCGTGCGCAAGGTGATCTACGTACCTGGCAAGCTGCTCAATATTGTCGCTAACTGATTGACGGCCAACTGATTGGTTACCAACTGATCATTGCCAATCCGTGACAGCAAACGGATGATAACGGCGGGCCCTGCGCCCGCCGCTTTCCCTTAATGCAAAGAGGATTTTCTATGGGCACCATCTTCACCCGCTGGATGACCATCGTGCTGGCTGGTCTGCTGCTGCAAGGCTGCGGCTTTCACATGCGCGGCAACGGCATTCCAAGCGAGCTGATGACCATGAAGGTCGTGGGCGACAACAAGAGCGACTTCTACCGGATGGTTACCACCCGCCTGAAGGCCTCTGGCGTGACCCTGGCCGACAAGGAGGGCATTCCGGTGCTCACTCTGGGCGGCGTAGGCAGCACCAGTCAGGTCGCCTCGGTCAACGCGCTGGGGACGGACACCGAATATGTGCTGGGCTTTGGTACCCAGTTCACCATCTCGGTGCCAGGCAAGCCGACTCAGGTCTTCCCCATCAACTTCAACCGCAGCTTCCTCAACAAGCCGGATGCAGCGCTCGCCTCCTCCCGTGAGCAGGAGCAGCTCAACCGCGAGATGCAGGAGCAGGCGGCCAATCAGGTGATCCGGCAGTTGAGTCAGGTCAGCTTCTGATGCGACTATCTTGATGAGAATATGTTGATGAGAGTCTACCCTGAGCAATTTGGTGACCACCTCAAAGCAGGGCTTCGGCCCTGCTATCTCGTTTTTGGCGACGAGCCCCTGTTGCGACTGGAGGCCATCGATGCCATCCGTCAGGTCGCCCGCAAACAGGGTTTCGATGAACGCCACACCTTCGTGGTGGAGCAGGGACTGGACTGGAATCAGGTCTACGATGCCTGTCAGGCCATGAGCCTCTTCTCCGCCCGCCAGATCATTGAACTGGAGCTGCCCGCCAAGGTGGACAAGGATCTGGCGGCCCGCATCAGTGAAATCGGCAAGCAACTCCATCCCGACCTGCTGCTGGTGCTGAGCGGCGGTCGCCTCAATCAGACCCAGATGAAGGCAGCCTGGTTCGACAAGCTCTACCAGATTGGCACCTATGTGCCGGTCAACCATCCGGAGCCCAAGTTTTTCCCGCGCTGGATGAGTGCCCGTTTTCAACGTTTCGGCCTCAAGGCGCTGCCGGATGCCATCAACTTCATGTGCCACTCCTACGAGGGCAACCTGCTGGCCGCCAGTCAGGAGATCGAGAAGCTGACCCTGCTCTCGCCGCCCCAGCCCATCAGCGTCACTTATCTGCAAGAGACCATCATCCGCCACGCCCACTTCACCCCGTTCCAGCTGGTCGATACCCTGCTGGAGGGCAAGGTGAACCGGGCCCAGCGCATTCTGGCCGCCCTGCGGGCCGAAGGCACCGAGCCGGGGATACTGGCCTGGACCCTCTGCCGCGAGCTGGAGCAGCTGACCGAACTGTCGCTGGCCATGTGCAACGGCCAGCCACTGGGGGAGCACTTCAGCCGCCTGCGGATCTGGCAGAGCCGCCAGCAGCTCATTCAGCAAGCGCTGACCCGACTGCCGTTTGCCAAGTTGCAGCAACTGTGGCAACTGATGGCTCAGCTGGACGACGCCCAGCGCCGCTTCGATACCGAACAGGCCTGGCTAATGTTGCAAACCATTGCCCTCGGCTTTCGTGATGGCACCCCGCTGCCGCTGGTGATGGAGAGCAGCCCGTGCTGAAGGCGCCTGTCGGTTTGCTTGGCGGCACCTTCGACCCCATCCATATCGGGCATCTGCGCCCGGCCATCGAGGCACGCGATGCCATTGGTCTGGCGGAAGTGCGGCTGATCCCGAACCATATCCCGCCCCACCGCGCCAATCCGTTCTGCTCCAGCGAGCAGCGCCTCGCCATGGTCAGACTGGCGGCGGCGGAGAACCACCACTTTGTGGTGGATGAGCGGGAGCTGATGCGGGATAAACCCTCTTACACCATCGATACCCTGATCGAGCTGCGTCATGAACTGCCCGATACGCCGCTCTGTTTTCTGATGGGGATGGATTCCCTGCTGAGCCTGCCAAGCTGGCACCGCTGGCAGGAGCTGCTCGACTATGCCCATCTGGTGGTGAGCGTGCGGCCGGGCTGGCAACCGGAGTATCCGGCCGAAGTAGCGCTGCTGCTGGCGCGCCATCACACCACTGACGCCAGCGCGCTGCACCAGCGTCTGGCCGGTCATATCTGGCTGGCGGACAACCAGCCCATCGAACTGTCAGCCACCCGGCTGCGGGCCCTGCTGGATGCGGGGCAAGACACCCGCTACCTCTTGCCCGAGTCGGTTGCGCACTATATTGATCAACAGGGGCTCTACCGCGCCAATCGCCGCTAGCCCCTGTCGTAATCCCGCCCCGCCCGATGGGAAACGGGAGTGACCATGATATAATCCGCCGCCCTGACGCAAACGCTGCGCGCCGGAACAGAGGAGAGACTCATTGCAAGGCCAAGAACTGCATGCCTTTATCATCGACAAGATCGATGACATGAAAGGCCGCGACATCATCACCCTCGATGTACGCGGCAAATCCAGCATTACTGACACCATGATCGTCTGTTCCGGCAACTCCAGTCGTCACGTCAGCGCCATTGCCCACCATCTGGCCAGCGAGGCACGCCACGCGGGTCTGGATCTGCTGAGCGTGGAAGGGCAGTTGAGCGGTGAATGGGTACTGGTAGATATGGGCTCGGTGATCGTGCATGTGATGCAGGATGAACATCGTGACTTCTACCAACTGGAAAAGCTGTGGAGCGGTGCCGCTCAAGTGAATACGCAATAAGAACACAAGTGTAACGACCATGAAGATCCAGTTGATTGCGGTGGGCACCAAGATGCCCGCCTGGGTAGAGCATGGCTTCGAAGAGTATCGTCGCCGCTTCCCGAAAGACATGCCGTTTGAACTCGTCGAGATCGGCGCTGGCAAACGCGGCAAAAATGCCGACATTCCCCGCATCCTGCAAAAGGAAGGGGAAGCCATGCTGGCGGCCGCAGGCCGCTCGCGTATCGTCACCCTCGATATTCCGGGCAAACCCTGGACCACCGAGCAGCTGGCTACCCAGCTGGAAGCGTGGAAACTTGATGGCCGCGATGTCGCCCTGCTGGTCGGCGGGCCGGAAGGCTTGTCCCCCGAGTGCAAGACTGCCGCCGAACAGAGCTGGTCGCTGTCACCGCTCACCCTGCCCCATCCGCTGGTGCGGGTACTGGTGGCCGAGAGCCTCTATCGGGCCTGGAGCATCACCACCAATCATCCGTATCATAGAGAGTGAGCCATGCGTCTCTGGAGTCTCACCTCTCATATTCACCCGTATCACAGAGAGTGAACAATGCAGTTCCTGCTGTTATTGCCCCCAAGGGTCTTGAGGTAAAGGCATGCTGAAACAACGCATCGAAATGCGCGATCACAGTGCCGAGGGCAATCTGTTCTTCCGGCGCACCCTGGTAGCCTACATCGGCATCGTCGTGCTGATGCTGGTGCTGCTGGGCAATCTCTATTATCTGCAGGTCGAGTCCTACGACACCTACCAGACTCGCTCCAACTCCAACCGTATCCGCGTGGTGCCGGTGGCGCCGCCACGGGGGCTGATCTATGACGCCAACGGCGTGCTGCTGGCGGAAAACCGCCCGGTCTACAGTCTGGAAATTGTGCCGGAAGAGACCACTGATCTCGAAAAAACCGCCGACCAGCTGATCACCCTGCTGGGGCTGCCGGAAGGCACCAAGGAGAAGTTCCTCGCCGAAGTGAAGCGCCAGCGCCGCTTCAAGCCGGTCGCCCTCTACGAGAAGCTGACCGAGTATCAGGTGGCCCTCTTCTCGGTCAACCAGCACAACTACCCGGGCGCCAGCATCGAGGCCTACCTCAAGCGCTACTACCCGTTTGGTGACACCCTCACCCATGCGCTGGGCTATGTGGCCAAGATCAACACTCGTGACGTGGAGCGCCTCGACAAGGAAGAGAAACTCGCCAACTACGCGGCCACCAAGGATATCGGCAAGCAGGGGGTGGAGAAATACTACGAGGATCAGCTGCACGGCGTGGCGGGCTATCAGGAGGTCGAGGTGAACAACCGCGGCCGGATTGTCCGCACCCTCAAGTTCCAGCCGCCCATTCCCGGCCAGGATATCTACCTCAATATCGACGTCCGGATGCAGCTCAAGGCCCAGCAACTGCTGGCGGGCCAGCGCGGTGCCATCGTGATGATGGACCCGAGAACCGGCGCCATCCTGGCTCTGGAGTCGAGCCCGAGCTACGACCCCAACCTGTTTGTGACCGGCATCTCCAGCGCCAACTACTCGGCGCTGCTCAACGATCCGGCGCGGCCGCTGGTGAACCGCACCACTCAGGGCATCTATGCCCCCGCCTCCACCGTCAAACCCATGATGTCCATCATGGGCCTCAACGAGGGGGCCATCACCCCGGGCTACCGCTATTTCGGCGGCCCGAGCTTCTCCATTCCCGGTACCACCAAGAAGTTTCGTGACTGGCGCCGCTGGGGCCACGGCTGGCTCGATGTCTATCGCGCCATCGAGGTCTCGGCCGATACCTACTTCTACGATCTCGCCTATCGGGTCGGCATCGACAAGATCCACAGCTACATGACCAAGTTCGGTTTCGGTCAGTACACCGGGGTCGATCTCTATGAAGAGACCAAGGGCGTCATGCCGTCTCGCGACTGGAAGATGGCCCGCTGGCGCCAGCCCTGGTATCAGGGTGACACCATCTCGGTCGGTATCGGTCAGGGCTACTGGAGCGCCACCCCGCTCCAGCTGGCCAAGGCGATCAGCATCCTGACCCAGAACGGCCACGACGTGACCCCGCATCTGCTCAAGAGCACCGCCTCACAGGCGGGGGTGGTCGATGCCCCCATCAACCCCAATATCGCCCTCAAGCTCAAGAACGACAGCTTCTGGAAAGTGGCGCAGGAGGGGATGTGGCGCGTCAACCATGGCAGTGAAGGCAGTGGCCGCCACTCGTTCGCCAAGGCGCCTTACTCCTCGGGTGGCAAATCGGGCACCGCTCAGGTAGTCGGTCTGAAGGAAAATCAGGTGTACAACATCAAGACCGTCAAGGCGGAGCATCGCGATAACGCCCTGTTCGTCGCTTACGCCCCCTTTGAGGCGCCCAAAGCGGTGGTAGCACTGGTGCTGGAAAACTCCATCGGTGGTGGTGGTGGTCGGGCTGCATCGCCCATTGCTCGCCAGATGCTGGATGCCTATCTGCTGCCCCCTGATCCGCAACTGCCACCGGCACCGGAAAAGCCGTCCCAACCGAGTGAGGTCGCCCCCCATGAGTAATTCAGCTCGCCAGCAGAGTATCTGGTACAAGCTGCATATCGACTTGCCCCTGTTGCTCGGTCTGCTGGCCGTGATGACCCTCTCCATGGTGGTGCTCTACTCCGCCTCCGGCCAGGATATTGACTCCATCGTGCGCCAGCTGGTGCGCGGCGGCCTCGCCTTTGCCCTGATGATCGGCATGGCCCAGCTGCCCCCCTCCCTCTACGCCCGCTGGTCGGTGCCCCTGTTCGCCGTGGTGGTACTGATGCTGATTGCGGTGGACGTGTTCGGCCACATCGGCAAGGGGGCCCAGCGCTGGCTCGATCTCGGCTTTATGAAGTTCCAGCCCTCCGAGGTGATGAAGCTCTCCATGCCGATCATGGTGGCCGCCTGGCTCAGTCGCCACTCGCTGCCCCCCAAGTTCAGCCATGTGGTGATCGCCCTCATCATGGTGCTGCTGCCTACCCTGCTGATCGCCGCCCAGCCCGACCTTGGCACCTCCATTCTGGTGGCTGCCTCCGGCTTCTTCGTGATCTTTCTGGCGGGACTCAGCTGGTGGCTGATCGGGCTGGCGGTCATGTTGATGGTTGCCTTTATGCCGGTGCTCTGGTTCTTCCTGATGCATGACTACCAGCGCCAGCGGGTGCTGATGCTGCTCGACCCGGAGAAAGACCCGCTCGGCCGCGGTTACCACATCATCCAGTCCAAGATTGCCATCGGCTCCGGTGGCGTCTTTGGCAAGGGGTGGCTGCAAGGGACACAGTCCCAGCTGGAGTTCCTGCCCGAGCGCCACACCGACTTCATCTTCGCGGTATTTAGCGAGGAGTTCGGGCTGGTGGGGGTTGCCCTGCTGCTGGTGCTCTACCTCTACGTCATCAGCCGCTGCCTGTTTATCTCGATGCAGGCCCAGAACAGCTTCGAGCGACTGCTGGGTGGCGCCATCACCCTCACCTTCTTCGTCTATGTGTTCGTCAACATGGGCATGGTGAGCGGTATCTTGCCAGTTGTAGGGGTTCCCCTGCCGCTGGTGAGCTATGGCGGCACCTCCATGGTGACCCTGATGGCAGGATTCGGTATCCTGATGTCCATTCAGACTCATAGAAGACTGCTCGCCTGATGAGACGGGTTGGATTGCTGCTCTCGCTCGCCACAACGATGGCAACCGCTGCCGTGGCGCCGGATCGGTTGGCCCTGCTCGCCGAACAGCAGCAGGTGCCGCTGGCGGAATTGCAGGCCGCGGTCGCCCGCGCCCAGCTACGGCAGGAGGTGCTCGACACCATCAGCAAGCCGTGGGAAGCCAAACCCTGGCATCGCTACCGGCCGCTGTTCGTTACCCCGGATCGCATCCGTGACGGGCAGCAGTTCTGGCAGCAACATGCCGAAACGCTGGCCCGCGCCGAGCAGACCTATCGGGTGCCCGCCTCGCTCATCGTGGCCATCATCGGGGTCGAGACCTTCTATGGTCGCCAGATGGGTCGCCATCCGGTGCTCGATAGCCTCTACACCCTGGGGTTTCACTACCCCGAACGCAGCGACTTCTTTGCCAAGGAGTTCGCCCAGCTGGTGTTGCTGGCACGGGAAGAGGGCTGGCCGCTGGAGCGCCTCAAGGGCTCCTATGCCGGCGCTATGGGAATGGGGCAGTTCATGCCCTCCAGCTATCGCCACTACGCCGTCGATTTTGACGGCGATGGCAAACGGGATCTGTTTGCCAACCCGGTCGATGCCATCGGCAGCGTGGCCAACTATTTTGCCAGCCACCAGTGGCGCTGGGGCGAATCCGTGGTGGAACCGGCCCAGATCGGGCTGATGGCAGTCGAACCTCTACTCAGGCCTGAGCCCGAGCTCACACAACAGTGGTCAGAACTGGCGGCGGCAGGGATTGAGCTCGCCACGCCGCTGGCCCCACAGACGCCGGTCAAGTTACTGGCGTTTGCCCAAGCCGATGGACCGGAATACTGGGTCGCACGGCATAACTTTTATGTGATCACCCGTTACAATCGCAGCCCACTCTATGCGATGGCGGTGTATCAACTTAGCCAAGCCATTCAGGAAGCGTATGCATCTTCGTCACAAACTCCTCCCGCTCAGCCTGAGCTTGTTGCTGGCCGCCTGTAGCAGCCAGCCGGAACAGTCCGCCCCCGTCGAGCAGCAAGCACCGGTCAGCAAGCCACCCGTTATCGAGATCCCGCAAGCCACCGGCGCCATTCCGCGCCCCGAGCCCCTGAGTGCCAGCGGCAACCGGGACTACTGGATCGGCAAGCAGAAAAACGAGGTGTGGCGCGATATCAAGCATTACAGCGAAGAGGGCACCGCCAGCTGGCTGTCGCCGGATCTGGACGGCCAGAAGACCGCCAACGGCGATGTGCTGGACAGCAAGCTGTTCAGCGCCGCCCACCGCAACCTGCCGATCCCGAGCTATGTGCGGATCACCAATCTGGACAACGGGCTGGAGACCATAGTGCGGGTCAACGATCGCGGCCCGTTCGACAGCCCCCACCTGATCGATCTCTCCTACGCGGCCGCCAAGCAGCTGGAGATGGTCGATAGCGGTGAAGCGCGAGTACGGCTGGAGCTGATCAACGACACCCCGGATCAGATGGTGATCATGGAGCCGATGAAGCCCATCGAGATGACCCCGACCACCCCGGCCGCAGCAGCCTCCAACACCCTGTCACAAGATGGCTTCCTGGGTGAACCGACCGCGCTGGCGATGGCCACTCCCGCCGCCGACCCCGCGCCTGCGCCCGTCAAGGCGCCAACGGCCAAGCCCGCCCAAGCGGCACCTGTCAAAGCGGCACCGGTCAAACCAGCGCCAGCCAAGGCTGCAGCGCCCGCCAGCAGTGGTGATGGCAAGATGATCCAGGTGCTGGCCAGCGGCTCCCGGGAGCGGGCCGAGGCGATGGGCACGGTGATGACCCAGCGTTACGGCGTGCCCTACCGGGTCGATGCCCATGGCGCCATTTTCCGGGTGCTGATTGGCCCGGTCGCCGCAGACCAGCAGACAAGTGTGCTGGAAAAAGTACGTCAGGGCGGGCTGGAACAGGCCTTTATCGTGCCCTGATCGTCCCCTTTTGCCGCGGATGTGACTAACCGCTTACTCACTGTCATCACGTCGTTTTATGGCGTGATGACAGGGAGTGATGGATAAAAAACCAGTTCTGATCGCCATGTCGGGCTATAACCTGCGGGCGCATCTGGTATAGTTAGGCCCGCATTTTATCCCCATCTGGCTCGCAGGAATTTCAAGATGTCCAAATTTGCCCGTTCAGTTCTTCTGGCCTCACTGATCAGCGTAACCGCCCAGGCCAATACGCCGGTGCCGACACCGACCCCGAATGCCATGCCCATGGTGGTGCCCGCCGCGCCGGAGATCTCCGCCAAGGCCCATATTCTGATCGACTACTACTCCGGTCAGGTGCTGGCCGAGCAGAACGCCGAAGAGCGTCTGCCGCCCGCTAGTCTGACCAAGATGATGACCTCCTACATCATCGGCCAGGAGCTGCTGAAGGGGAACATCAAGCGCACCGACATGGTGACCATCAGCCAGAACGCCTGGTCCAAGAACTACTCCGACTCCTCCAAGATGTTTATCGAGGTGGGCAAGCAGGTCTCCGTCGATGACCTGAACAAGGGCATCATCATCCAGTCTGGCAACGACGCCTGCGTCGCCATGGCCGAATTCCTGGCGGGCAGCACCGACTCCTTCGCCAGCCTGATGAACAGCTGGGCCGCCAAGCTCGGCATGAACGACAGCCACTTCATGAACCCGCACGGTCTGGATGCGGAAGGTCACTACAGTACCGCTCACGATATGGCCCGTCTGGGTCAGGCGCTGATCCGCGACCTGCCGGAGGAGTACAAGATCTACTCCCAGAAATCCTTCGTGTTCAACGGCATCACCCAGCACAACCGTAACCGCCTGCTGTGGGATCAATCCCTGCAAGTGGATGGCATCAAGACCGGCCACGTCAGCCAGGTCGGCTATAACCTGGTCTCCTCTGCCACCAACAACGAAGGCATGCGCCTGATCGCCGTGGTGCTGGGCGCCAGCAGCGAAGGTTCCCGCGCCGCCGAGAGCAAAAAACTGCTCACCTACGGCTTCCGCTTCTTCCAGAGCCTGACCCCGTACAAGGCGGGCACCGAGCTGGTCACCCAGAAGATCTGGATGGGCGACAAGTCTGAAGTGAAACTGGGCGTCGACAAAGATGTCTCCGTGCTGGTCACCCGCGGTCAGGGCAACAACCTGAAGGCTGACTTCCAGCTCGACAGCGAGCTGAAAGCGCCGCTGGCCAAGGGTCAGCGCGTCGGTACCGTGTTCCTGAAGCAGGGCGACAAAGAGATCAAGCAGGTGCCGCTGGTCGCCCTGGAAGAGGTGCAGGAAGGTGGCTTGATGAGCCGTCTGTGGGACTACCTGGTACTGCTGGTCACCAGCTGGTTCAAGTAATCCGACGCACAATCCTCACCAAACAGCGGCGCCAACAGGCGCCGCTGCTGTCTGTGACCGGTAAAGGCAGTGAATAACCCTGTAAACTGCAGGTTCCGCCTTACCCTGATTTGTGGTAAAAAGCAGCACTTCCATCCATGTCTGACCGATCCTGGCCTTGATCCCGGTCCGGGCAGCGCCCATATAGTTATGAGCCGTGCCCATATAGACTTGAAATGGCGGCCTCCACGGGCCATCGGCCACTAGCCATCCAAGATGAAGTCATCCCGTTGATGACGCAAAAGGTGAGTAAATGAATACCAAGTTTGATGAACTGCTGGAGTTTCCCTGCAAATTCCCGTTCAAGGTGCTCGGCGTTGCCGACCCGGCACTGCCGGAAAGGGTGGTTGAAGTGCTGCAGCAGCACGCCCCCGGCACCTACAGCCCGACTGTCCAGCCCAGCTCCAAGGGCAACTACCACTCGGTCCGCGTGACCGTGACTGCCCAGAGCAAGGAGCACATCGAAGCGATGTACCACGCTCTTGGCAAGATCGAGCTGGTGAAATACGTACTGTAATTTCTCTCTCGCCCCGTTCTGCGGGGCGACTGTTTTTGGCCGCAGCACGCCGCGAGGACGCCATGTCATCCCAGATCCCCGCCCAGTCCAGCCTGATTGTCAGGCAGCTGGGTCGCCGCCCCTACCAGCCGGTATGGGACGCCATGAAAGCCTTCACCGACAACCGCACCCCCGACACCCCGGACGAGTTCTGGGTGGTCGAGCACGATCCCGTCTACACCCAGGGTCAGGCCGGCAAGGCCGAACACCTGCTCAATCCGGGCAATATCCCGGTGGTGCAGAGCGATCGCGGCGGTCAGGTGACCTATCACGGCCCGGGCCAGCTGGTTCTCTACGTACTGGTGGATGTCCGCCGCTGCAGATTCTCGGTTCGCGAGCTGGTGACCGCGCTGGAGACAGCCATCATCAATACCCTCGCCAAGAGCGATATTCAGGCCTATGCCAAGGCCGATGCCCCCGGGGTCTATGTGAAAAATGATCTCGGCATGGAGGCCAAACTGGCCTCGCTCGGCCTGCGCATCCGCAAGGGGTGCTCGTTCCACGGGCTGGCCCTCAACATCAACATGGACATGACCCCCTTCCTGCACATCAATCCGTGCGGCTATGCAGGCATGGCCATGACCCAGACCAGCGCCCTGGACGGCCCGCAGAGCGTGGCCGAGGCGCAATCCATTCTGGTGGCCGAACTGGCCAACCTGATTGGCTATCAAACGATCATCAATACCGAAGAAGCAGCATGAGCAACCCCATGCCGTGCAACCATGAGGGCTCCGAGCAGACCCTGATGGCTACCAACCAGACAATAACAAACACCGAGAGTGAATCATGAGCAAACCCGTTCGTATGGAGCCGGGCGTCAAGCTGCGCGATGGCGACAAGATGGCCCTGATCCCGGTGAAATTCATGCCGGATCCCAACGAAGAACTCCTTCGCAAGCCGGACTGGATGCGGATCAAGCTGCCCCCCTCCAGCCAGAAGATCGAACACATCAAGAGCACCTTGCGCAAGAACAAGCTGCACTCTGTCTGTGAAGAGGCCTCCTGCCCAAACCTGGCGGAGTGCTTCAACCACGGCACCGCCACCTTCATGATCATGGGCGCCATCTGCACCCGCCGCTGCCCCTTCTGCGACGTGGCCCACGGCCGCCCGCTGGCGCTCGACCCGGAAGAGCCGAAGAAGCTGGCACTGACCATCAAGGAGATGGGGCTCAAGTACGTGGTAATCACCTCGGTGGACCGCGACGATCTGCGCGACGGCGGTGCCCAGCACTTTGCCGACTGCATCAAGCAGATCCGCGAGCACAGCCCGCAGACCCGCATCGAGATCCTGACCCCGGACTTCCGTGGCCGGATGGAACAGGCGCTGGAGGTGTTCCGCGACACCCCGCCGGATGTCTTCAACCACAACCTGGAAACCGCGCCGCGCATGTATCGGGTCGCCCGCCCAGGTGCCGACTACAAGTGGTCGCTGGAGCTGCTGCGCCGCATCAAGGAGATGCACCCCCATGTACCGACCAAATCCGGTGTCATGATGGGCCTTGGCGAAACCAACGAAGAGATCGTGCAGGTACTCAAGGACTTACGCGAGCACGGCGTCAACATGCTGACTCTGGGCCAGTATCTGCAGCCGAGCCGCCACCACCTGCCGGTGAAGCGCTACGTGCCGCCTGCAGAGTTTGACGAGCTGAAAGATGTCGCCATGGCGCTGGGCTTTACCCACGCCGCCTGCGGCCCCTTCGTGCGCTCCTCCTACCACGCGGATCTGCAAGCCAAGGGTGAAGAGGTCAAATAACCTCGCACGACAGAGAGGCCAACCCTCACAATAAGAAAAGAGCGCCTATTGGCGCTCTTTTTGTAGGTATCCCTGACCGCAACTGCTTGATGTGCTCAGCAGCCGTTGTCGAAGATCCCCTGCTGATGCCAGCGTTGCAGCTGGGCCAGCACCCGGGTCTCCCGCGCCGTCCATTGGGGACAGGGCCCCGCCAGCTGGGTCTTGTTGGTCTGCAGCGCATCATCGAGGGCAAACCAGCCGGGCACGAAGCCGAGGCGGATCTCGTAGGGCTGCGGCTGCGGGGCCACCAGCTGATCGCCAATCCGGCACAAGTAGTAGAGCGAACGGATGCAGTAGGCATCAAACCCCGACTCGCGGGCGGCGCGATATTCACGGGTCTCGCCAAGCAGAGCCCCCACTTCCATCAGCTCGGCACCGCACTCCTCCAGCAGCTCGCGGGCCAGCGCTACATGGTGGTTTTCCCCCGCTTCAACGCCACCGCCAGGAAACATCAGATCGCCGTTGACCCGGGAGTGAACCAGCAGCAGTTCGTCGCCACGGGGCACCACGGCGCGCACAGTGAGCCGCTCCAGGGTGCGGCCATCGGTGATCACCTCGCCATGAACGAAACAGAGATCGAACGGATTGGGCCAGCAGCTGGCCGGGGAGAGCGTCGTCATCACTGCATCAGGGCCGGTAGTTGCCATGCTTGAGCTGCTCGACAATCTCGGCAGCCCGCACATCGTAGCCATCCTGCTCGGTCTTGCTCAGGGAGTGATAGATGCCAAAACGCTTGGCCGAGACCTCTGGCGCATCCTGAAACGATTCGCTCACCTTGCCCCACAGATAGGCCAGCCCGTACTGCTTCTGACCCATGTAGAGGGTGCTGAGAGAGGTGAGCATGCGACTGTTGACCTGCTCCCCCTCCCGATAGAGGGAGAGGCCGCGCTGCAGGGTGGCGATGGCCTTCTCGGGGTCGCTCTTGGCGTAGATACCGCCGAGCGCCAGTTGCAGCTCCGGCTCGTCGAGCACCTTGGTGCCTTCCAGCGCCATAAACTGCTGGCGGGCCAGCTCGTTGGTGTTGTTGGTCCAGTGCCAGAGCAGCAGATAGGGATCCTGTAAATTGCGGGTTGCCACATCGAGCTGGGCCAGCTGATCCCCGGCCGCCAGCATCCCCTCCACCCGCGGGCTCTTCTGCTCGCGGGCATTCTTGTACTCGATGTTGGTGGAGCGCTCGGCACACTTGAGATAGCGCTCAAGGTTGCGCATCAGCTCGTACTTGCGCCGATCCGTCCCCTCCTCCTTGAGGTAGAAGCGGCTGCGAATGATGTCGGTACGCTCGTAGCGGCACCAGCCATCGTCCACCAGATCCTGACAAAGCTCGGGATGGTTGCTGCAAATATTGTGGATCCGGTCGTCATTGCAGCCCGCCACGACAAGGCCGACGGAAAGCATGATGAAAGTCTGTCGCAGGGGGAAATTGGCCATGGCTCACATCTTGTTGATAACGCAGGTTGGTAACAACGGGAGCCTCGAGTGGCCACCTACGGCTAGCAAACCGATTACATATCCATTACAATGCGCGCGCCATATAAGGCCGCGATTGCAGAATAATATAACGAAATATACACCCCTACACTGATCTGCATTCGACGAATTTTCTATTTACACCAACAACGTGAAATAAAGGATCTGGTCAATGACCCACGAGCACTACTTGCAAGCGTGGCAGGAGAGCCAGGAGCTCGCCGAAGCCATGCAGCCCTTGATTGGTCGCCTCTACCGACAACAAGGGGTCGAGATCACCCTCTACGGCCGCCCGCTGCAAAACGCCTCCACCATCGATATCCTCAAGGCCCACCGGGTCGTCCGCCGCCACCAGGGCGCTCCCCTCCCCATCCAGCACAGCTTCCCCCTGCTCCAGGCCATCGTTGCCCTGAAACCCACCGCCGCCGAGATCGATCTGGGCAAACTGGCGGTGTGTTACTGGCAGGATCATCAGGATGAGGCGAGGATCGAGGACTATCTCCAAGCCAGACTGGCGCCGGCCCTTGGCCGCAGCCAGATGCCGCAAGCTACCGACGTGGTGCTCTACGGTTTTGGCCGTATCGGCCGCCTGCTGGCCCGCCTGCTGATCGAGCGTACCGGCGCCGCCAATCCGCTGCGCCTGCGTGCCATCGTGGTGCGTGGCGGCCGCGACGGAGATCTGGAGAAACGCGCCAGCCTGCTGCGCCGTGATTCGGTGCACGGCCCCTTCAACGGCTCCATCGAAGTGGATGTGGAGCGCAGCGCCATCATCGCCAACGGCACCTTTATTCAGGTGTTCTACGCCAATAGTCCGGCTGACATCGACTACACCGCCTACGGCATTCACGATGCGCTGATCGTCGACAACACCGGGGCCTGGCGCGATGAAACGGGCCTCTCCGAACACCTCAAGGCGCGCGGTGCCGGCAAGGTACTGCTGACCGCCCCCGGCAAGGGGGAGATGAAGAACGTGGTGTTCGGGGTCAACCACGAGGTGATAGGCCCGGATGACAGGATCATCTCCGCCGCCTCCTGCACCACCAATGCCATCACGCCGGTGCTCAAGGTAATGCAGGAGCGGTACGGCATCCGCCACGGCCACGTGGAGACGGTCCACTCCTACACCAACGATCAGAACCTGATCGACAACTATCACAAGGGAGAGCGACGTGGTCGCAGCGCCGCCCTCAACATGGTGATGACCAGCACCGGCGCCGCCAAAGCGGTGGCCAAGGCGCTGCCCGAACTCAAGGGCAAGCTGACCGGCAACGCCATCCGGGTGCCGACCCCCAATGTCTCGCTGGCCATCATCAATCTGTCGCTGGAGCAGGCCACCGATCGGGAGAGCCTCAACGCCTATCTGCAACAGATGGCACTAAGCTCGGCACTCCATCGCCAGATCGACTTCAGCGCCAGCACCGAGCTGGTCTCCTCCGACATGGTGGGTTCCCGCTATGCGGGCATCGTCGACTCCCAGGCGACCATCGCCGAGGGGGATCACTGTGTGCTCTACGTATGGTATGACAACGAGTTCGGGTACAGTTGTCAGGTAGTGCGGGTGATGGAGCAGATGGCTGGCGTAGTCCGCCAGGATCTGCCGGCCTGATCCCGATTCGTCATGGCTCAATGTGCAAGGAGAGGCCGGATGTCGTTTCAACAGGGTGAGTTTTTGCAAGCAATCAGGCAGATGCCACAAGAGGTGTACGAGCGGCTCAAGACCGCAGTCGAGCTGGGCAAGTGGCCCGATGGCAAGCCCCTCACCGACGAGCAGAAGGCCACATCGCTGCAAGCCGTGATGGCCTGGCAAGCGATGCACCTCGACAACCCCGAGCATATGAACATCGGCCGCGACGGCGAGATCGTGATGAAGAGCAAGAGCGAGCTAAAGCGGCTGTTTCGTGAAGAAAATCAGCCAGTTGAAGAGGAGATAGTGCGGGTCAATCTCAACCACTGAGACCGCTCGCCATCCCGTCTCGCGGCGGCCAATCGAATAGCAAGAGAGCGATACATAGTTCGATAAAGAGTGCGATAAATAGCAAAGAGGGGAGCCACTATGGCTCCCCTCTTTTTCCCTCTCTCTGCAGGGTGACTCATCCCCCTCATCCCCGGCCCTTCTCCCGCGGGGGAGGGAGAAGGGAGCAGGCTCGCAGCCTGCGGACAGTAAGCGGGCCACCTACGGGCGATCTTCATGATGGCAAGCCTTGCTGCCAACCCCCCCGAGCTATCCCCTCTCCCCAAGGGAGAAGGTTAGGGTGAGGGCCGCAACGCTCAGGGCGTCAGCTCCCCGCGCAGCGACTGCTGCATCAGCTCGCGAATGCGGTGGGATGGCAAATCCTGGCTCAGCAGGAAGTGCAGCTTGGTGAGCGCCGCTTCGGCGGTCATGTCAAAGCCCGAGATCACCCCGGCCCGCGACAGGGCATTGCCGGTGGCATAGCCCCCCATATTGACCTTGCCGTGCAGACACTGGCTCAGGTTGACAATGATGACGCCGCGAGCGGAAGCCTCAGAGAGCAGCGCCAGCATGGCCGGGTTCTGCGGCGCATTGCCGACCCCGAACGACAGCAGGATCAGCGCCTTCACCGGCTGTTGCAGGATGTTGGCGATCACCTCGCTGGAGATGCCCGGATAGAGGGTCACCACGCCGATCGGCTGGGGGGTGATGTCGTGCAGCACCAGCGGCCGCTCGGACGGCACGCCCAGCTCACCCGCTTCCAGCGAGATGGCGATCCCGGCATTGAGCAGCGGCGGATAGTTGGGCGAATCGAAGGCGTGGAAGCCATCGGCGTGCACCTTCTTGCTGCGGTTGCCGCGATAGAGCTGGTTGTTGAAGAACAGCGTCACTTCGTGGATCGGGTAGTTGGCCGCGATATAGAGGGCGTTGAGCAGGTTCTGCTGACCGTCGGAGCGCAGCTCGGCCAGCGGGATCTGGGAGCCGGTGATGATGACCGGCTTGTGCAGATCTTCCAGCATGAAGGAGAGCGCCGAGGCGGTGAACGACATGGTGTCGGTGCCGTGCAGGATCACAAAGCCGTCGTACTTCTCATAGTTGTCGCGAATGTCTTCGGCGATGCGCTGCCAGTCCGCCGGGGTCATGTCGGAGGAGTCGATGAGGGGCGCATATTCGTGGATATGGTAATCCGGCATCTCGGGGCGGTGGAACTCGGGCATCCGCGCCAGACAGTCTTCCATAAAGCCCGCCATCGGCACGTAGCCGTGATCGGAACGCTGCATCCCAATGGTGCCGCCTGTGTAGGCAATGTAGATAGACTTCTTCACACCCTCTCCTCTTGATGAAGTGAACACCGCCGGAACATGAGCCATGTCGGGGTGAACCACAATGTCAACGCCCGCCAGCTCCTCTGCGCGCAGCGGAAACCGGCGAATTATAGAGACTGGCGCCCCAAATGACAGCCGTTCCATGCACCCTTTTCGGCATTTTTGCCCACTACCCCCATAGTGTTAAATGTCACAATAAACAACTAAAACGAGCATTAATACGACAAAGATGGAATTAAACGATGTTTTTTGCTACAATCCGTCGGATTTTACTAAAATCTCATCTGGATGCCTGAGCATTTCAGGCCCGCACAAGCCCCATCTTTCCTGGGGCGGGGAGATGTTTCCCCTTCTTTGTTGGCGCATGAGCCACACTGTTTTCATCCCGGCTGAATCTGTAAGTCTTTTGCTATGAAAGACACAGCCAATCAACATGGGAGTACTGAATGTTACAACTTGATTCCTACGCAACGTTGGTCGCTGCCACTCTGGTATTGCTGCTTGGCCGGGTGCTGGTCACCCGGGTCGGGCTGCTGCGAACCTTCAACATCCCCAAACCGGTAGCCGGCGGCCTGGTGGTCGCGCTGGTACTGCTATTGCTGCGCTCCACTCTGCAGATGGAGCTGCAATTTGATACCAGCCTGCAAACCCCGCTGATGCTGGCCTTCTTCGCCTCCATCGGTCTCTCCGCCGATCTCGCCAGCCTGAAACGCGGCGGCAAGGCGGTGGTTACCTTCCTGATGGTGGTCACCGGCCTGCTGCTGGTGCAGAACAGTCTGGGTGTCGGTCTGGCGACCCTGCTCGGCCTGGATCCCCACATGGGGCTGCTGGCCGGCTCCATCACCCTCTCCGGCGGCCACGGCACCGGGGCGGCCTGGAGCGCCACCTTCTCCGAGAAGTACGGGGTGCAATCCGCCGCCGAACTCGCCATCGCCTGTGCCACCTTCGGTCTGGTACTGGGCGGTCTGATCGGCGGCCCGGTCGCTCGCTATCTGGTGAAGAAAGTGCAGGTGCCCGGTGAAGAGCACAACCAGGATGAGGCCCCCAAGGGCTTCGAAATGCCCGATATGGAGCGCCCCCTCACTACCTTCAGCCTGATTGAGACGCTGGCACTGATCGCCATCAGCCTCAAGGGTGGCGAGCTGCTCTCGGCCTCCCTCAAAGGGGGCGCCTTCGAGCTGCCGATCTTTGTCTGCGTGCTGTTTGTCGGCGTGCTGCTGCGCAACGTCCTGACCCTGCTGAACTGGCATGAGGTGAGCGACCGCGAGGTCTCCCTGCTGGGCAACGTCAGCCTGTCGCTGTTCCTCGCCATGGCGCTGATGAGCCTGAAACTGTGGGATCTGGCCAGTCTGGCCCTGCCCATCTTCATCCTGCTGGCCGCCCAGACCGTGGCGATGGCGCTCTACGCCATCTTCGTCACCTTCCGGGTCATGGGCAGCAACTACGACGCGGCCGTGCTGGCGGCGGGCCACTGCGGCTTTGGTCTTGGGGCCACCCCGACGGCGATTGCCAACATGCAGGCCATCACCCAGCGCTTTGGCCCCTCCCACCTGGCGTTTCTGGTGGTGCCCATGGTGGGCGCCTTCTTCATCGACATCATCAACGCCATGGTGATCAAGCTGTTTATGGCGATGCCGTTCCTGTAATCCCTACCGTCAGACGCAATAGGCACAAGAACCTCCCCGCCGGAAGGTTCTGATGACTGAAGCCCCCCTCTTTTGACGAAGAGGGGGGCTTTTTACTCGATTGAAACAAGGCACAGGCCACATTGCGCCCCCTCCACTACTATTGATACGTGACGTAATAAATGCGGGGTGGTGTGGTGAGACTCAATAGCCTGCGCAATAAAGTATCCCTCTATCTTCTGCTGCTGATCTCATGCGCAGCAGCCATCAGCTATGGCGTCAGCACGGCAGTCCTCTCTGCCAATACCCAGCGGTTGATCGAGCACAATCAGCAAGCGGCCCTGGATCGTGCGCAACTCTACATTGAATCCATGCAGAAAAGCCTCATGGTCAGCACTCGGGACTATGCCGAATGGCGAGACTCCATTCGCTTTATCAAGGGAAACCTGCCCACTTATCTCGACGAGAACTTTAACGCAGGGACGCTGGATAACTTCAATACCCACTTTGTGCTGTTCATCAAACCGGATCACTCGCTCTACCATGCCATCGGTAGAGGGGGAGCCACCTATGCGACGCTGGGCGATGCCCACCCCATCTGGTCCCAAACACAGGCATACCTCACTCACTACTGGTCATCACACAGCACAAGGGGGTACACGCTGAACGGTTGGTTTCAAAAGCACCCCATCCTGCTGGCGATTCATCCTGTCCACGATCCGGATGCAACCGCGCCGCCCATGGAGGGCTGGATAGTCATGATCCGCGAACTTGACGGGGCGAGCGTGCAACAGGTCCGGGAGATGACCAAGCTGGACCTTGAGTTTCTACGGGATACAAGAGAAGCCCCCCAGGCCGAGCAGCGCGCGCTGCCGGACAGCGATAATAGCGGTCGGCTCATACTGCGCGTTCCTGCGGATCACCAGTTGCTGGCTCAACAACGGCTCAGCAATCGCATGCTACTCATTAACTCGACCCTGCTCCTGATCGCCGCCGGCCTCGGCACTATCACCATTTATGAGCGCATGGTGATGCGCCGGCTCGCCATTTTCACCCGCCTGGCCGAGCAATACAGCAGCCTGCAACCAACCGGCAAACACTGGCCGCTATCGGGCAACCCCGAGTTCGATACCCTGGCCAGGGCGCTCAATAGCATGGTGGAGCAGCTCCAGCAATCGGAACAGGCCCTCTACAACGAGGCCAGACGTGATGGCCTGACCCAGCTGGGCAACCGCAAATGTTTGAGCGAACAGCTCAATCAGCATCCCTGTCTGCTCAGCAAACATGACCGCTGCCGCATCGCACTGCTGATGATCGATCTGGACGATTTCAAGACCCTCAATGACAGCCTGGGGCACGAGCAAGGGGATCAGGTCCTGCTAACCATCGCAGAGTGTCTCAAACAGGTCATCCGTGGTGAAGACATGCTTTTTCGTATCGGTGGGGACGAATTTGCCATCATCACCAAAATGGTCCGAGAGGAAGAGGGCGCCATTACGCTCGCCGAACGTCTGATGCGGACTATTTCCGACCAGCAAATCGAACAGGGAGGACGAAAAATCCAGGTCAGTGCCTCTATCGGGATCGCTTACGACGATGGTGCCATGGGTGCTGATGAGCTGATCCGCAACGCGGATTTGGCCATGTATGATGCCAAACAGGCAGGCAAACATTGCTACCGCTGCTATCGGGAGATCTTGCATCAACAGCTTTCACAGCGCATGCAACTGGAGCAAGCCCTGCGGGAAGCATTGCAACTGCAACAGCTGGAGGTCTGGTATCAGCCCATCATGGATGTGACCGATGACAGCATCGCCATGGTGGAAGCACTGTGCCGCTGGCCCACTCCGACGGGATTCTGCTCCCCAAGTGTATTTATTCCTCTGGCGGAGCAGGCCGGGCTGATCGTCCCGATGGGTAAGTGGATTGCCGATCAGGCGATGGGGGCACTGCGGGAACTGAGACACAGCTACCCCGATCTGAACCTCAATATCAATCTGTCGGTACTGCAATTGATGGAGCCAGATCTGGTGCCACAACTCGCCGAGCTAACCGATCGCCATCAACTGCCAAGAAGCGCAATCCATTTTGAGCTCACGGAGAGTCTGTTTGCCGAGAGTCACGGGCAGCTGGAAGCGCAACTGCTGGCGCTGACTCAAGCGGGATTCAAAATCCATCTGGATGACTTTGGCACCGGTTACTCCTCTCTGGAGCGATTGCTCTCGCTGCCTATCGATGCCATCAAACTGGACTACAGCTTTACCCAGACCCTGCAGAAGGGGGATGAAAGACTCGTCAAAGCAGTGCTCTTGCTGGGGCGTGAACTTGAGATGCCCGTCATCGCTGAAGGAGTCGAGACCGATGAGGTGCGCATGCAACTCTCCCGATTGGGGTGCCATCTGATGCAAGGCTACCTGTTTGCGCATCCTATCTATGAATAAAACCGAGCTTACCCAATGGCTTGCACTGAAAACGGGCACGGCAAGCAGCTGATTGACATAATCTCGCAGCCAAGCAGGCGAATGAACTCGTTCACTCGCCCCCCAAAAAAAACGAACAAGCCCCGCACTCGAAAGAGGGCGGGGCTTGTTTATGTCAGCCCAAAAGGACTGCGACTTGCGCCTTACAGGATAAAGGTCGACACCTGCTGGTTCAGGTCAGTGGCACGCCCTTTGAGGCTCTGGGCCTGATCCAGATCGCGCATGGCGGCGGCGGTGATCTCGTCACTCACATCCTTGATGGCGGTGGTGTTCTGGGTGATCTCGCCGGTCACCTGGGTCTGCTCCTCGGCTGCCGTAGCGATCTGGCCCGCCATGTCGGAGATGAGGGAGATGGCGCTGGTGATCTCTTCCAGCGCGCGCACGGCCTGATCCGCATCCTGCACACTGTTGTCCGCCAGCCCCTGACTGGTCTGCATCAGGCTCACCGCACGGGCGGTGGTCTGCTGCAGGGTCTCGATGGTGGACTGGATCTGCTGGGTAGAGTCCTGGGTACGGCGCGACAGCACCCGCACCTCGTCAGCGACCACGGCAAAACCACGACCCTGCTCACCGGCACGGGCCGCTTCGATGGCCGCGTTCAGCGCCAGCAGGTTGGTCTGCTCGGCAATCCCCTGAATGGTGGAGAGGATGCTGGTGATGGCCTGCGCGTGGCGGCTCAGCTCGCCGATAACCTCGGTCGCCTGCCCCACCTCTTCGGCCAGGCCATTGATGGACTGACGGGTCTTGTTGACCAGCATCTTGCCCTGCTCGCTGCTCTGGGCAGATTGCTGGGCAGCGGCGGCGGTATTCTCGGCGTTGCCGGCGATCTCCATGGTGGCGCTCGCCATCTCGGTGACCGCCGTGGCGACCATGGTCACCTCCTGCTGCTGACGCTGCAGCTCGTCCACCGCGGCCTGGTTGGTCACCAGACTGCGCTCGGCATCGGCGTTCAGCTCGTTGGCCAGCTTGCGGATATTGCCGATCAGCTGGTGCTGACTGCCGACGAAACGGTTGAAGCTGTTGGCCAGTTGGCCCACTTCGTCGTTGGCGTCGATTTTGATGCGCTGGGTCAGATCGCCGTTACCGTCGGCAATGCGGGCCAATGCCTGGGATACCTTGGTGAGCGGGCCAAGCAGCATGCTGACCAGCCAGGAGATGGCGAGGATACTGCCCACCAGCACCAGCAGCGCCATGCCCAGCTGGGTCATCAGCAGGGAGGAGAGCGGCGCTTCCAGAGCGGCCTTGTCCAGCACCAGCACCAGTTCCCAGTCGGTATCGGGGATATCGACTGCCCACAGCAGCTTGTCGCGACCTTCGTTGTCAAAATAAGCCGGCACCAGCTCCTTGCTCGACTTGCTCTGCTCGATCAGCGCGTTGGTCAGATCGTTGTCGATCTCGCTGGCCGGTTTCATCGCCTTGGCGGCATCCTTGTAGGCGATGATGGTGCCATCCTTGTGCATCATGATGGCGAAACCGTCGGCAGGCAGCTGCATCTTGGTCACGTCTTCCACCAGCGAGGCGATGGAGAGGTCACCTCCGATCACCCCGCCAGAAACCGGCTGGGCCAGGGTTACCACCATGATGTTGTAGGCCACGTCGAGATAGGGTTTGGTGACGATAAGGCCACCCTTGCCCATCGCCTCCTGATACCAGCCACGGGAGCGCGGGTCGTAGCCATCTCGGTTGATGGAGGGATCGGAGTCGTGCATCTTGCCGCTGCTCTCACCGAAATAGGTGAGCTGGAAACGGCCGGAGACTTGTGCCTGTTGCAAGGCATTGAGGGGTTCGGAGCTCGCCTTGTTGCCGAGCGCCTGGATCACGTCGCGACGGGCCGAGAGCCAGTCACTGACGCTGGCAGCCTGCTGGGTGCCCAGCCGCTGCAACTGCTCCTGGCTGCCTTGCAGCAACAGATTCTTCTGGCTGCTATAGCTCTGCCAGGAGAGCAACGAAATCACCAACGAAAGGGCGATCACCACTGACAACAGTATCTTCTGCTTGAGTGACAGGTTTTTCATCATGTGTTCTTCTTATTGAGGTGAGGAGCGGGTTTTTCCCTAACAGTGCACAACACTACGTAGTCATTAGCGGCCGGAACGGCCAAAACTGAACCTGAAAATGGGTCTGCGGGCGATATTTTCTACCGAGGTGAGGAAAAGTGCACCAGAAATTGACTACATAGGGTGCGCAAGCCAAGGCAACCCTGTTTATTCCTTCCACAATTGGCTAGAATATCCCGTTTTTAAGTCACATCGACCCTGAGAGTTTTCACGATGTTCGAAGTTAATCCCGTATTAAATAAACTTAAGGAGCTGTCTGAGCGGACCGAGCTTCTTAGGGGGTACCTTTGACTATGACGCCAAGAAAGAGCGTCTAGAAGAGGTCAACGCCGAGCTGGAACAGCCGGACGTATGGAATGAACCCGAGCGCGCACAGGCGCTGGGCAAAGAGCGCGTCACGCTGGAAAACGTGGTCGGCACCATCGACACCCTGACCCAGGGCGTGGATGACGTCGAGATGCTGGTGAGCCTGGCGGTGGAAGGGGAAGACGAAGAGACCTTCAACGAAGCCATCGCCGAATCCGAGCAGCTGGAAGCCAAGCTGGTGGATCTCGAGTTCCGCCGCATGTTCTCCGGTCAGCACGACGGCTCCGACTGCTATATCGATATCCAGTCCGGCTCCGGTGGTACCGAAGCGCAGGATTGGGCCAACATGGTACTGCGCATGTACCTGCGCTGGGGCGATGCCCACGGCTACAAGCCCGAGCTGATTGAATGCTCCGACGGCGACGTGGCTGGCATCAAGTCTGCCACCGTCAAATTCAGCGGCGAATATGCGTTCGGCTGGCTGCGTACCGAAACCGGTGTACACCGTCTGGTGCGCAAGTCCCCGTTCGATTCCGGTGGACGCCGTCACACCTCCTTCTGCTCCGTGTTTGTCTATCCCGAGATCGACGACGATATCGACATCGAGATCAACCCGGCGGATCTCCGTATCGACGTTTACCGCGCCTCCGGTGCCGGTGGTCAGCACGTTAACCGGACCGAATCTGCGGTGCGTATTACCCACGTGCCGACCGGTGTCGTGGTACAGTGCCAGAACGACCGTTCCCAGCACAAAAACAAAGACCAGTGTATGAAGCAGCTGAAAGCCAAGCTCTACGAGCTGGAAATTCAGAAGCAGAACGCTGAGAAACAAGCCCTTGAAGAGACCAAGTCCGATATCGGTTGGGGCAGCCAGATCCGTTCCTATGTGCTGGATGACTCCCGTATCAAGGATCTGCGCACCGGCGTCGAAACCCGTAATACCCAATCGGTGCTCGACGGTGACTTGGACAAGTTTATCGAAGCCAGCCTGAAATCAGGTCTGTAAACAAGCAGGAATCACCATGTCTGAACAAACCATCACTCCGGAAGTCGATCATTCACTCGAACTCAACAACGAGATGACTGAGCGTCGTTCCAAGCTGGCCGCCCTGCGCGCCCAGGGTAATCCTTTCCCGAACGACTTCCGTCGCGACAGCCTCTCTGGCGATCTGCACGCAGAGTTTGACGACAAGAGCGCCGAGGAGCTGACGAGCCTGGGTAAACGGGTGAAGATTGCCGGTCGCATCATGACCCGCCGGATCATGGGCAAGGCTTCTTTCGCCACCCTGCAGGACATGGCCGGCAAGATCCAGGTCTACGTCACCCGTGACGACCTGCCGGAAGGTTTCTACAACGAGCAGTTCAAGAAGTGGGATCTGGGCGACATCGTGGGTGTCGAAGGTACCCTGTTCAAGACCCAGACCGGTGAGCTCTCCGTTCACGTTTCCGATATCCGCCTGCTGACCAAGGCACTGCGTCCGCTGCCCGAGAAGCACAAAGGTCTGACCGACCAGGAAGCTCGCTGCCGCCAGCGTTACCTGGATCTGATCGCCAACGAAGAGTCCCGCAAGACCTTCATGATCCGCACCCAGGTGGTTGCCGGTATCCGCAAGTTCTTCAACGAAAAACGCTTCATGGAAGTGGAAACCCCGATGATGCAAGTCATCCCGGGTGGCGCCTCCGCGCGTCCGTTCGTCACTCACCACAATGCGCTGGACATCGACATGTACCTGCGTATCGCACCGGAGCTCTACCTGAAGCGTCTGGTCGTCGGTGGCTTCGAGCGTGTCTACGAGATCAACCGCAACTTCCGTAACGAAGGTATCTCGGTGCGTCACAACCCCGAGTTCACCATGATCGAGTTCTACATGGCCTATGCTGACTACATCGATCTGATGGACCTGACCGAAGAGCTGCTGCGCACCCTGGCGCAGGACATTCTGGGCGACACCAAGATCCGTTACGCCAAAGAGGGCGAAGAGGGCCTGACCATCGATTTCGGTCAGCCGTTCCAGCGCCTCACCATGGTCGAGTCCATCCTGAAGTTCAACCCGGATGTGACCCTGGACGATCTGGCTACCCTCGAGAGCGCCAAGGCTGTTGCCAAGCGTCTGCACATCGAGCTGATGAAGGGCTGGGAGCTGGGCCACGTGATCACCGCGATCTTCGAAGAGACCGTTGAACACATGCTGCTGCAACCGACCTTCATCACCGAGTACCCGGCTGCCGTTTCTCCGCTGGCTCGCCGCAACGACGTGAACCCGGACGTGACCGACCGCTTCGAATTCTTCATCGGTGGCCGCGAGCTGGCCAACGGCTTCTCCGAGCTGAACGATGCAGAAGACCAGGCCAAGCGCTTCCAGGATCAGGTTGATCAGAAAGCCGCTGGCGACGACGAAGCCATGTTCTACGACGCCGACTTCGTCACCGCGCTGGAACACGGCCTGCCGCCGACTGCCGGTCAGGGTATCGGTATCGACCGTCTGGTGATGCTGTTCACCAACAGCCACACCATCCGTGACGTTATCCTGTTCCCGGCTCTGCGTCCGCAGAAGTAAGGCCCACAGAAGTAAGCGGCATCCCTTGGGTCACTCCCGAGCGCGATAGCCAATAAAAACGCCCCGCCACTGCGGGGCGTTTTTCTATCTCCTTTACCGCAAAATCACTTTCAAAATTCAATAATGGAATAAAGAAGATATTTTTATTCTTTGTTGTTAGCCAACACGCCCTTTAATCTGGCCAAAAATCAGACCATGGAAGACGCGTGTGATGCAATTGAAGGATTCCCCATTCAACCTCTCTCCCCTCTCTGACGAGCAGCAACGTCAGCTGGGTCAGGTACTCTCGACCCTCAATACCCAGCAACTGGCCTGGGTGAGCGGATATCTCTACGGCCTCTCCCAGACCGGTCAGCAGAGCGTTGCTGCCAGCGCCGCCGTGGCTGCGCCCGGTGGCAGCCTGACCATTCTCTACGGCTCCCAGACCGGCAACGCCAAAGGTGTCGCCAGTGCCATCAAGGCGCAGGCCGAGGCCCGTGGCCTGCCCGTCACCCTCGCGTCGATGGCCGACTACAAACCCAAGCAGCTCAAGAAAGAGAGCCATCTGCTGGTGGTAGTGAGCACTTACGGGGAGGGTGAACCGCCGGAGAGCGCCGTCGATCTGTTCGAGCAGCTTAAAAAAGGCAAGATTGGCAAACTGGACGGCCTCAAGTTCGCGGTGCTGGGGCTGGGTGACAGCTCCTACGAATTTTTCTGCCAGACCGGCAAAGATTTTGACGACTTCCTCGCCAAAGCAGGGGCCGAGCGCATTTATGAACTCGCCAGCCTCGATGTGGATTATCAGGATGCCGCCAGGAGCTGGGGCGAGCAGGCACTCAACGCCATCACCGCCACCCTCTCCGCCGGTACGGCCAGCAGCAGCGTGGCCAGTGCGGTGCAGCAGGCGGTTGGCCACAGCCAGTACAGCAAGGAGAACCCCTTCCCTGCCCGCCTGTCGGTCAATCAGAAGATCACCGGCCGGGATTCCACCAAGGATATCCGCCATATCGAGATCAGCCTCGAGTCCTCCGGACTCGCCTATCAACCGGGGGATGCCCTCGGCGTCTGGTTCGACAATGACGCAGAACTGGTGGGCGAAGTGCTGGCCCTGACAGGCCTCTCCGGCGATGAAGCCACGGCCCACGGCACCTTGCGCGCCGCCCTGACCGGTCACTTCGAACTGACCCGGCTGCACGGCGGCTTTATCACAGGGCTCGCTGATATATCGGACAACGCAGCGCTGAAAGACTTGGCCGGTGACAAGGCCCAGGTCAATGCCCTGGTGGCCTCTGCCCAAGTGGTGGATGTATTGAAGCGCTTCCCGACCGCGCTCACAGCCGAGCAACTGATCGGGCTGCTGCGTCCCCTCACCCCGCGCCTCTACTCCATCGCCTCCGCCCAGAGCGAAGTGGAAGAGGAGGTGCATCTCACCGTTGGCGTGGTGCGCTACCCGCAAGAAGATGGCACGGTGCGCAGTGGCGCCGCCTCCTCCTATCTGGCGGACAGGCTGGCCGAAGATGCCGAGGTACGGGTGTTTGTCGAGCACAACGACAACTTCCGACTGCCGCAAAACCCCGACACCCCCGTTATCATGGTGGGGCCGGGCACCGGCATCGCCCCGTTCCGCGCCTTTATGCAGGAGCGGGAAGCTCAGGGGGCAGAGGGCAAGAACTGGCTCTTCTTCGGCAACCCCCACTTCACCCAGGACTTCCTCTATCAGGTGGAGTGGCAGCGTTATGTAAAATCGGGACTGCTGTCGAAAATTTCGCTGGCTTTCAGCCGGGATCAGGCCAACAAGATTTATGTGCAGGACCGCCTGCGCGAAGCGGGCCAGGAACTCTATCAGTGGCTGGAAGCAGGTGCTCACTTCTATGTGTGTGGTGACGCCAACAAGATGGCCAAGGATGTGCAGGAGGCCCTGCTGGATGTGATTGCCGAACACGGCCACAAGAGCCGTGAGGAAGCAGAAGAGTATTTGAGCGAATTGCGTCGTGCCAAACGTTATCAAAGGGATGTCTATTGATGAGCAAACAACCTCTTTCTCACCCAAAAGCGGGACCGGTCGAAGGGCCGCTGGCCGACAACGAGCGCCTCAAGCGCGAGAGCAACTTTCTGCGCGGCACCATTGAGCAGGATCTGCAAGACCCGCTCACCGGCGGCTTTAACGGCGACAACTTCCAGCTGATCCGCTTTCACGGCATGTACCAGCAAGATGACCGCGACATCCGCCCGGAGCGCGCCGCCCAGAAGCTGGAGCCGCTGCACAACGTCATGCTGCGCGCCCGCCTGCCGGGTGGGATCATCACCCCGGCCCAGTGGCAGATCATCGACAAGTTCGCCGAGGAGCACAGCCTCTACGGCAGCATCCGCCTGACCACCCGCCAGACCTTCCAGTTCCACGGGGTATTGAAGCGCGACATCAAGCTGATGCACCAGACCCTCAACAGCACCGGCATCGATTCCATCGCCACCGCGGGCGACGTGAACCGCAACGTGCTCTGCACCAGCAATCCGGTGGAGTCCGAGCTGCATCAGGAGGCCTACGAATGGGCCAAGAAGATCTCCGAGCACCTGCTGCCCAAGACCCGCGCCTACGTGGAGATCTGGCTGGATGGTGAAAAACTGGGGCAGGACGAGGAGCCGATCCTGGGTTCCAACTACCTGCCACGCAAATTCAAGACCACTGTGGTGATCCCGCCCCACAACGACGTGGATATCCACGCCAACGATCTCAACTTCGTGGCCATTGCCGAAGGTGGCAAGCTGGTAGGCTTCAACGTGCTGGTGGGCGGTGGCCTCGCCATGACCCACGGCGACACCAGCACCTATCCGCGCAAGGCGAGCGATTTTGGCTTTATTCCGCTCTCCCATGTGCTGGAGGTTGCGGCCGCCGTGGTCAGCACCCAGCGCGACTGGGGTAACCGGGTCAACCGCAAGAACGCCAAGACCAAGTACACCCTCGAACGTGTTGGCGTCGAGGCGTTCAAGGCCGAGGTGGAGAGCCGCGCAGGTATCCCCTTCGCCGAGAGTCGCCCCTATGAATTTACCAGCCGTGGCGATCGCTTTGGTTGGGTTGAGGGGATCGACGGCAAGCACCACCTCACCCTGTTTATCGAGAACGGCCGTCTGCTGGACTTCCCGGGCAAGCCGCTCAAGACCGGCATGCTGGAGATCGCCAAAGTGCATCAGGGGGATTTTCGCCTGACCGCCAACCAGAACCTGATCATCGCAGGCGTGCCCGCCAGCGAGAAGGCCCGCATCGAAGGGCTGGCGCGCCAATATGGCCTGCTGGATGACGGCGTGAGCGAGCAGCGCAAGCAGTCCATGGCCTGTGTGGCCCTGCCCACCTGCCCGTTGGCGATGGCTGAAGCCGAACGCATGCTGCCGGCGTTTGTCACCGACATCGAGGGCTTGCTCACCAAGCACGGGCTGGCGGATGACGCCATCGTCTTCCGGGTCACCGGCTGCCCCAACGGCTGCGGCCGCGCCATGCTGGCGGAAGTGGGTCTGGTGGGCAAGGCGCCCGGCCGCTACAACCTCCATCTGGGGGGCAACCTGGAGGGGACCCGCATTCCGCGCCTCTATCAGGAGAACATCACCGAACCGCAAATTCTGGCCGAACTGGACGCGCTGATCGGCCGCTGGGCCAGCGAGCGCAACGCGGGCGAATGCTTCGGAGACTTCGTGATCCGGGTTGGGGTGATTGCCCCCGTTATCGACTCCGCGAGGGACTTCTATGCTGCTTAATCTGCCGCTTAATGTCACTGAAGATGGCCGCCTTGACCTGCAGGCACTGCTGGCCCTCGGCCGTGAAGAGCAGGCCGAGGCGCTGGCGCCCCTCAACCGGGAGCTGGATACCATGAGCGCCCCCGAGCGGGTGCGCTGGGCTCTGGCCAATCTGCCGGGGGAGCATGTGCTCTCCTCCAGCTTCGGCATTCAGGCGGCGCTGATGCTCCATCTGGTAAGCCGCGAGCGGGCCGATGTGCCAGTGGTGCTGACCGATACCGGTTATCTCTTTCCCGAGACCTACCGCTTTATCGACGAGCTGACCGAGCGCCTCGCGCTCAACCTGAAGATCTATCGAGCCGAGCTCAGCCCGGCCTGGCAGGAGGCGCGATTTGGTCTCTTGTGGGAGCAGGGCGTGGAGGGGATCACCCGCTACAACCAGATCAACAAGGTGGAGCCGATGGACAGAGCCCTGCGCGAGCTCGGCGCCCAGACCTGGTTCTCCGGCCTGCGCCGCGAGCAGGCGGGCAGCCGGGGCAAGCTGCCGGTGCTCGGCATCCAGCGCCGCCGCTTCAAGTTCCTGCCGGTGATCGACTGGAGCAACAAGGACGTCTTCTACTACTTCAAGGAGTTCGACCTCCCCTATCACCCGCTGTGGGAGCAGGGCTACCTGTCGGTGGGCGATGTCCACACCACCACCAAGTGGGAGCCGGGCATGAGCGAGGAGCAGACCCGCTTCTTCGGCCTCAAGCGCGAGTGTGGCCTGCACGAGGAAAACGGCGAGCACGACGGCTCGGGTATCTGATCCCTCGTCAAGGTTCTGACCATAAAAAACGCCCGGCAACTACTGCCGGGCGTTTTGCTTGGGCTGATATGCAACCCTTCCAAGATGACGAATGGGCCGAGAGGCTTAACCCGCCGCGTTGGCCTGCTCGGCGGCAACCCGCGCCTGAGTCAGCCACTCATTGACCAGCGCCCCGTGCCCCTTGAGCCAGGCATCGGCATGGCGCTCGATATCCGCCGGTTTGCTCTGCCCCCTGTTCATCAGCCCGTTCTGGACGTTGATGTCATTGAGCGGCAGCTTGACGATGGAAAAGAGCTTGGCCGCCGCCGGGTTGGCATCGGTGAAGACTTTGTTGGCCACGATATGCATGGTGTTGACTGGGAAGCCGTAGTTCTTGCCGTTCGGCAACCGGGTCTTGGCCGCATCAGGGCCATCGGCAGGCACTTCCAGCCACACCACGTCACGCCCAGGCACCAGCTCGCTGCTGAGCCAGTAGGGGGTCCAGGTGTAATAGAGCACCGGCTTGCCACTCTGGAAGTGGGCCCGTGTGTCGGCGATCAGCGCCGCATAGTTGCCCTGCTTGTGGGTGACGGTGGGGGTCAGGCCGAACTCGTCCAGATGATGGTTGATCGCCTCTTCACAGCCCCAGCCCGGGTTACAGCCCACCAGATCGGCCTTACCGTCGCCATCGCCGTCAAACAGCGCTGCCAGCGCGGGATCCTTAAGCTGACCGAGGTTGGTGATGCCATATCGGGTCGCGGTCTGCTTGTCGATGAGATAGCCCTGCGCCGCACCGGCCACATAGGTGCCTTGGCGGAAGAACACCTTGTCTCCCCCCGCCTGTTCGTACTTGTTGTCCTGCAGCGGGATCCAGTTAAAGGCGAGGAAGGTGCCGTCCCCCTGTGCCACCGAGGCATAAGCCACGTTGTAATCCACCTCCTGAGCAGGCTGAACGTCGTAGCCAAGCTGCGCCATCAGCTTGCTGACCAGCAGGCTCTGGAACGCCTCTTCCGGCAGGGAGCTCTGCAAGGGTTGAACGCGGATCCCCTCCCCCGGCAACTCGGTGCTGGCCATGGCCAGCGGGCTCAGCAGCGAGGAGCTCAACAGCAGAGTGCTCAGCAGCAAGGCGTGACGGGTGTGCGTTGTGGTAATGAGGCTCATGCCTTTACTCCTTGGTAATCGATGGATTTGCTGCGGCCAATGAGGCGCAGCAGCAGGGCGACGGGGCCACGCTGATACCAGCGGCCAACCCGGTTGCGATCCGGCTGTCCCATCGCCTGGGTCAGACGGTCGAGCACGATGGCCAGCAGCACGATGCCGAGGCCGCCAATGGAGGCGAGCCCCATATCGAGCCGACCGATGCCACGCAGCACCATCTGACCCAACCCGCCAACCGCGATCATCGATGCGATCACCACCATGGAGAGCGCCAGCATCAGGGTCTGGTTGACCCCGGCCATGATGGTGGGCATGGCGAGCGGCAACTGCACCTTGAACAACAGTTGGGAGGGGCTGGCACCAAACGAGTGGGCCGCCTCCACCAGATCCGCAGGCACCTGTCTTATCCCCAGCATGGTGAGGCGGATCATCGGCGGCAGGGCAAAGATCACGGTCACCACGACACCGGGCACGTTGCCGATACCGAACAACATGACGATGGGGATGAGGTAGACGAACGCCGGGGTGGTCTGCATCGCATCCAGCAGCGGTCGGGTCCAGGTAGACAACCGCTCGCTACGGGCCAGTAAAATGCCCACCGGCAAGCCAATCAGGATGCAGAAGAAGAGTGAGGTCAGCACCAGCGACAGGGTCACCATGGCATCGGACCAGGCTCCGATCAGCCCGATCCCGACCAATGCGGCGAGGGTGCCAACCGCCATCCGGCCGTTGACCAGTTGCCAGGCAATCAGGGTCAACAGCCCGATCATCAGGGTGGATGGCACCGTCTGCAGCAGATGGGTCATGGCGTTCAGAGTCACCTCCACCGGTGCGCGGATCAGCTGAAACACAGGGCGCAGGTTCTCCACCAACCAGCCGATGCCCCCTTCGACCCAGCTGTCCAGCGGCACCAGCGCCTGCTGGAAGGGATCCAGCCAGTTGACGGCTGCCTCGGTATCCACGGCAGCAATCTGTTTTTGCCAGTCGGCCGCTTCGGTGGCTGTACTGCCCCAGGGATCGGCGACGGCTGTCGTGGTTACCACCGCCCCCCAAGGATCGGCATCCGCCTCGTCAGCCCTAAGGGAGGGACTCGCCAGCAGCAAAAATGCCAGCAAACCGATCAGTAACGCGTGAAGATGGTTCAGCTTCATACCGGGGTACTCCTGTCCAGGGTGTTGAGCAGATTGGCCTTGGAGATGAGCCCCAGATAGGTGCCATCCTCCTCGACCACGGGCACCTGACAGGGTGCGGCAGCCACCTGGCTGATCAGTTCATTGAGCGAGGTGTCGGCCAGAATAGGCTGGATATCCGCCAGCAACGCCTGCTCCAGACTCCCCTTGCCACGCACGGCCTCACTGAGCGACTCGACCGAGACGACGCCGATGAAGCGGCGGCTGCGATCCACCACGTAGCCAAACTCCCGCTCCAGCTCCTTGAGCTGACGCAGGGCGTTGCCCGGCCCGTCGGTGGTGTGTTTCTTGATAAGCGGCATCTGCTTGCGGCTGACGATATCGCGAGCGCTGAATACATTGGCGAGATCCACCCCGCGGAAGAAGGCACGCACATAGTCGTTGGCGGGCTGACTCAGGATCTCGTCGGGGGTGCCGACCTGCACCACCTGACCATCCTGCATGATGGCGATGCGATCGCCGATACGCATCGCCTCGTCCAGATCGTGGGAGATAAAGACGATGGTGCGCTGCTGGCTCGCCTGCAGCTTGAGCAGTTCGTCCTGCATCTCGGTGCGGATCAGCGGATCCAGCGCAGAAAAAGCCTCATCCATCAGCAGGATGTCGGGATCGTTGGCCAGTGCCCGGGCCAGACCGACCCGCTGTTTCATACCGCCGGAGAGGGCATCGGGGAAGGCATCGATCCACTGACCCAACCCCACCTGATGGAGCGCCTGACGGGCACTCTGCTGGCGATCCGCCAGCGGCACCCCGGCCAGCTCCAGCCCGAAGGCGGTGTTTTCCAGCACGCTCAGGTGCGGCATCAGGGCAAAGGATTGAAACACCATGCTGATCTTCTTGCGCCGCACCTGACGCAGTTCGCTCTCCGAGATGGCGGCGATATCCTCGCCATCGATCAGCACCTGGCCGCGAGTCGGCTCGATCAGCCGGTTGAAGAGGCGCACCAGCGTCGATTTTCCCGAACCGGACAAGCCCATCACCACGAAGATTTCTCCTTCGTAAATGGCCAGATCGACCCCCTGCACACCCAGGGTCTGTCCGCTCTGTTGCAGGATGCTGGCACGGTCATGCCCTTTCGCCAGCAATTTGAATGCTTTTTCCGGCTGATCGCCGAAGATTTTATAGAGTGATTTGACTTCGAGTTTGACTGTCATACTGTCCTTTTTTCATGGTCGACATCTTGGTGATTAACCTGCCGAACGCGAACCAATTACTTTTTACACTAAGCAATTTACAACCAAAACAAAAGAACCAATGGAATCCCACAAAATAAATCACAAAATAAGCCATTGATTTTTAACAGCTATTTTTATCAATAAAAACCGGACAAAGTCTGGTTTTATCCATAATATTTTCCATATCAAACGAAGATGCACTGGGGAAAATCATTCAAAAACAATCAAAAAAGAGCAAGGCAATGCAGGTTAATGACGGTAACTGCGTGACGCGCCATCCAGATAATCAACAGCGACCAAATAATTACACATCTAACTATTTATTGGTCGCAATGAGGACAGATTGGGGGACAAGAAAAGGGGTTGAGGAGGGTCAGAGCCGAGGCTGAAGGTATGTTCACACGCCGCGATGAGATCGCCGCTGCCACCTCTGGACTATCGGCCTGCTGGCACGGTGCTGCTGGCAAATCACCCGTGCGAAAAAAGCCCCTTGTGCAACACAAGGGGCTTTTTAGTGGCTATCGGTTAGCACATGCCATGATTCAGCGGCGCTGCCAGGTCTCGAAGCGGTAGGGGTGCGGGTTCTTTTCATCGGCAGGGTGGCTCTCGCAGTCGATGCGTTGCCACTGGCCATCATCAAACGCGGGGAAGCGGGTATCCCCTTCAACCGCCAGATCGATTTGTGTCAGGTAGAGGCTATCCGCGCTCGGCAACATCTCGGCATAGAGATGACCGCCGCCGATCACCATCAACTCCTCCACCGAGCTGCTCGCCAACAGGGCCAGCGCCGCCTCGACAGAACCCACCACCTCGATACCCTCGGCCTGATAGCCGGGGTTGCGGCTGATCACCAGATTGCGCCGTCCGGGCAGCGGCCGCCCGATGGATTCGAAGGTCTTGCGCCCCATCAATACCGGTTTGCCAAGGGTCACCCGTTTGAAGTGAGCCAGATCGGCCGGCAGATGCCAGGGCATCTGGTTGTCCTTGCCGATCACCCTGTCGTGGGCCATGGCGGCAATCATGGAAATCTTCATGGGGCCTCTCACCGTCTGTCAGATTATGGGGCGGTTACGGTACACGACCAGAGAGGGGATCGCCAAACCGAAACTGAGGGCGCCGACGATAAACAGCGCCTTGAGGCCGTTCTCCACCGCGCTCTGCAGCAGATCCATGGTCACACCGTTGATGTTGAGTTCCACCACCGCAATCATGGTCTTGAACGCATAGCTGCCCGGGATCATCGGAATGATGGAGGCGACGCTGAACACCGGACGCGGCGCCAGCAGACGGCGAGACCAGTAGACGCAGACAAAACCGACCGTGGTCGCCGCCGCCAGCGTCGCCCACTCGATGGGCATGCCGTAGTGAATGAGCAGGGTGCGCAGGCTGTGGGCCAGCGCGCCGCCCATGGCGCAATACTTCAGCATTCGTGGCGGCACGTTGAACAGCATGGCAAAGCCCACCGCCGGGATGGAGGACCAGAAGGCATCCTTGGCCAGTAACCAGAGCAGATCCGTCATACTTTCCACCCCCAGATCCCGGTCAACGACATGGCGAGAATGATGCCGATGGCAGCGCTGATAGTGAGCAAGGTGGCAGAGCCCCAACGGGCCAGCCCCATGTTGAAGTAGCCCTTCACCATGTCGGAGACCGCATTGATCAGCGGGAAGCCCGGCACCAGCAGCAGCACGCTGGCCGCCATGGCGAGATAGGGTTGGGCCCCCCAGTTGAAGAAGGTGGCGCTGGATGCCAGCAAGGTGGCGATAAAACCGGTCACGGCAAAGTTGATGAGCGGGCTGTGGTGATGACGGGCGATCAACTGACGCACCCGCATCGCCACGGCGGCGGAGCAACAGGTCACCAGGAAGATGGGCCAGTCACCGCCAAACAGCAGGCTAAAGGCGCCACAGGAGAGCCCGACCATGGGCACCACCAGCCAGGGGTGATAGTGGAAGGGGACGATGGCTTCGAGCCGCTGGCGCACTTCACGGGCACCGATCAGCTCTTTCTCCGCCATGATGCAGATCCGCTGGATCTCGCACACCACCTGCATGTTGATGCCATGCTCGCGCACCCGGCGGGTGGTGGTGACACAGCCCCCCTGATAGAGGCTGGTGAGCACGATGGCACTGGAAGAGATGGCCATTTCGACACTCTCCAGCCCAAGCGCCATCCCCAGCCGCACCGTGGTCTGCTCGATGATCCGGCTCTCCGCCCCGAACTGGGCCAACATCTGACCCACCTTGACGATAATGCGGGTGATCTCTGTCTGTTGCTCCCGCGACAACACCCGTCTTGGTGTGATACTTCTCATAATCCCTTCGAGTCGTAGCAATAAAAATTTCGGCCATATTAGCCTAACTTTTACCGTTATTCATCCACCCCTATCACAACCTGGCCGATGAGTTATTACATGAAGGAAAAAAGAGGTTACATCACAAATACATTACCACTAACATTAAAAACCATAACAATCTGTCCGCCGTTACCTCGCCTTATTACTGCCCCTTGATATATGGATTAAATATCAGAAGAGGGGCTGGCTGCAGATTATTTACGACGTCGATAGTCAGCCATTCGAATTATTTTGCCAGCGCTATCGTTTTCAGGCAGAAGCTCCCCCTCCTCCCGAAACTGGATCATTTCGCTGCGCATCAAATAAAAGGATTCCCGCATCATGCTGGCAATCCGGATACAGCTATCGAGATTGTTTTTAGCCAGGCGACGCTGACCATCAATCTTGAACTGCAACCCGCGCAGACGGCGCTGCTGATCGGGGCTCGCCCGTGCCATCAACTGGTCAATCTGCTGCTCAAGAATCGCATCCAGCCGGGAAGGCTCACTCGCAGCCAACTCTTTCAGGGTGTCAAAATCAGGCAACTCCATATGCCCTCCTTGGCGACTATTGCTGGCAACCCACTGCGGTACCACACCATCACGCCCCAGCCACATAAACCTGTATATACGACGCGGCCAACAAGGGTTCAATCCATCCGCTGGCGTCTGAACCGGACAATGCTCACAACGAGGGTATCTCTCTATTTTAATTGTGTTTGGAAACAAGCGATTATTTTTAATTCAGGCGCGATAAAACACTTATACATTTTAGGCTGTTATTTTATGTTTTTTATTGCAAATAAAATTCAGGTAGAGGTTATTTCGCTTCATTCGACACTTTATTATTCCCTCACCGGCCCGCCTCATCTTATGTCGGTTTAACATATCTCGCTGATTATGTTATTTTAATTGCCACTTTTATCGGACATTCAAGAGCAGACCATGAGCAAGGCAAAAATCGGTATCGTCACCGTCAGCGATCGCGCCAGCGCGGGCATCTATGAAGACCTCTCCGGCAAGGCCATCATCGACACCCTGAACGCCTATCTGACCTCGGCGTGGGAACCCGTCTATCAGGTGATCCCCGATGAGCAGGATCAGATTGAAGCGACCCTGATCCGGCTGGCGGATGAAGAGCAGTGTTGTCTCATCGTCACCACAGGCGGCACCGGCCCGGCCAAGCGGGATGTGACACCGGAAGCGACCGAGGCGGTGTGTGATCGCATGATGCCGGGCTTTGGCGAGCTGATGCGGGCAGAATCCCTCAAGTTTGTGCCGACCGCTATTCTGTCGCGCCAGACGGCCGGCCTGCGCGACGATACCCTGATCGTCAATCTGCCGGGCAAGCCCAAGTCGATCCGCGAGTGTCTGGATGCGGTCTTCCCCGCCATCCCCTACTGCATCGATTTGATGGAAGGGCCTTATCTCGAGTGCGATGAGACCGTCATCAAGCCATTTCGACCGAAAAAATAGCTGACCCGTCCATAACAAATAATGGCGAGCCGTGGCTCGCCATTATTTTTAATAACAGTGCTTCAGCGCTCGCTTATTTGCGACCAAATACTTTGACGCCCGCTTTGCTGCCTTCCGAATTGCCGTACACTTCCAGCCGTTTTACACAGACTCTGGAACCGAGAGATTTCCATTCGGTCTCTTTGTCAGCGCGCATATCGCGATCAAATTTGATGGTCTTGGTACGATTGCTGCCATATGTCACCACGATCCGATCCAGCGTCAAATCACGCTCCGCCTTCACCTTGATATATTTGGTCTGACGGCAGGCAACCATCGGAATGGTGGCGCCATGATCACCCATTCCCAGCAAGATGGTGCGGCCAAGGGTGAACTGATCATCACCGGCCTGACAAGCCGACGCCGCCACCAACAAGAGAGCGCCAAACAGAGCACGACCGGAACACGCTTTACGCCAGATAGAGTTCAGGGACATAACACCTCCAATAAAAAACGGAGCGTTATGATAGGGGTCGAACCATAACAGGAGCTGTATCCGGTCCGGGATGGCGCCAGAGCCAGCCTCCTCGGAGGATCACAACCTCGGTAAACGCTATCCCCCTGAATACAAAAAGGGCCGCCAACTGGCAGCCCCAAGCCCCAAGCCTCAAGCCTCAAAAGAAGATCAACGTTCCATGATTTGGGTGACGTCATCCTTCTTGATCATCACCTCGCGCCCTTCGTGATCGTAATAGCGGTACATGCCGGTGCTCTCATCCAGCTTGGGCTTGCTCTCTGTGGTGATCAACTTGCCATCCTTGGTGCTCATGATGTATTGGGAACTGCATGCCACCAGCCCCAAGGCGCACACCAGGATCATCATCAGTTTTTTCATTGCTGCCTCTTCTCCCTTCACCCTCACCACGAGGATGTTTCTTGAAGCCTAGTTCAATCGCACAGCACGGGATGGCGGGATGAGCAAAGCGGGATCGCCGTCAATAATCAGCAACTTAACATCGCTATCTGGCTTGGTGGAGCGAGCAATGAAAAAGGCCGGACATCTGTCCGGCCTCTTCTCTAGAACGCAAGAGCGCAATCATGACTTGGCGGGCTGACGCTCACCGGTCACAGTCGGATTCTTGGGATCCATGCTCCACTCGTACCAGCCGCCGTCGTAGACGCTGATCTGTTTCCAGTCCATCAGCCAGGCGTAGAAGAAGGCTTCGGAGGCGCGCCAGCCGGTACCGCAGTAGAACGCAGCCTGCTGGGTCGGCTCGATGTTCCACTGGTCCCACATGGCGAGGATCTCGCGGGCCGGCTTCATGGTGCCGTCCGGGTTATGGAAATCACTCATGCTGTTGGCATCCACCCCGCCGTGACCCCACTTGGCCCCCGGGATATCGCCCTTCGGCTTGATGTAGCTGTAACCGGAGGTGTTGCCGACAAACTCGTCCCAGGTACGCACGCTGACCAGCGCGCTATTGGGCTGCTTGAGCAGTTCTTTCGCCTGACTCAGCGTGGTGTAGTACTCGGGGTGAGCGGGAATGGCCACACCAAACTCCTTCACCGGCTCATATTTGTTGGGCAGACCGGTTTCGGTGCGCAGATGCTGCACGAACCAGGCATCCAGACCACCATCCAGCAGGCGCACATCTTCCACCCCCGCATACATCATCAGATGCGCGGCACGGGCAGCCGCCATGGTGTTGCGACCATAGAGGATGACGGTGGTGTCGTGACGGATGCCGTTGTCCAGCAGCAGCTTCTTGAGCGCCTCGTCAGAGACCTTGTTCCACAGTGGCTCCTCTTCGAGGCTGTTGGTATCGATATAACCGGCCCCCGGGATGTGGCTGATGAGGTAAGCCTTGGGTGAACCCCAATCCACTTCAAACAGCTTCCAGTCGCCCTTGGGCGCTGCGGCGACCGGCTTGCCCTCTTGCAGATCTGCCAACCAGCGCGGATAGACCAGCTGCTGCCAGCGTGCCAGCGACTCGCGCGGTGCGGCTTGCCACCCCTGCAGCTCGAACAGCTGCTTGACCCCCTGCTTGCGCAGCAGACGAGCCACCTCGGCCACTTCGCGGGACGCACCGTAGAGCGCAACAGGATGATCGGCTTTCAGCCCCTTGATCTCGAGCGCCTTTGGCCACTCTTCATCGCTGTATTTCCACTCGGCAGAGAGGTTCTCGGCGCCCACCACATGACCGCCCTGCTTCTCCCCTTCCATCGGCCACCCCTGATAGAAGTAGCTGGCGCGGGTATCCAGGATGACCGCCTGTTTGGCCTTGGCATCGGCCAGCGAGAGCGGTGGCAATTCCCCTGCCACGGCGGGCAGGGCACACCAGAGCAGTAAGGTCGCCAGCGCGGCCTGCAGGAAGCGAAGATGTCGTTTCATGATGATGTCTCGATTCATAGTGAACAAGGTTAAAAAATGGAGCGACCCAGCCGCTCGGCCAGCAGCTCCAGCGCCGCCGTACCCGCCAGCGAGTTGCCGGCTTTGTTGAGCTCGGGCGACCAGACACAGACGCAGAGCTCGCCCGGGATCAGGGCGATGATACCGCCGCCGACGCCCGATTTGCCCGGCATGCCGACCCGATAGGCAAAATCTCCCGCCTCGTCATAGAGGCCGCAGGTGGCGAGCAGGGCGTTGACCTGTTTGGTGGTGCGAGCAGGCAGCAGCGGCACGCTGTCGCCCAATGGCACCCCACGGTTGGCCAGATAGATAAATGCCCGCGCCAGATCGACGCAGCTCATGCGGATGGCACAGGCATTGAAGTAGCTTTGCAGCACCTTGTCCACTTCGTTTTCGAAGTTGCCATACGCCTTCATCAGATAGGCGATGGCGGCGTTGCGGGCAGAGTGCTGATATTCGGAGCGGGCTACCACCTGATCCGCCATGATGGCCGGGTTGCCACTGAGGCGTCGCACCAGCTCGAGGGTGCGTTGACGCGGCGCGGTGAGGCGGGTCTCCAGCAGATCGCTCACCACCAGCGCCCCGGCATTGATAAAGGGGTTGCGGGGGATCCCCTGCTCGAACTCGAGCTGCACCAGCGAGTTGAACGGCTGGCCGGAGGGCTCCTTGCCCACCCGGGCCCAGATCTCATCCTCCTGATAGAGGGTGAGCGCCAGGGTCAGGCTCAGGGCCTTGGAGATACTCTGGATGGAGAAGGGTTCAAAAGCGTCACCGGCGGTGAACAGCTCCCCCTCGACGGTACAGACTGCGATACCGAGCCGATCGGCCGGAACCTGAGCCAGTGCCGGAATATAGTCGGCCACCTTGCCTTGTCCCAGCAACGGGCGCACCTCTTCAAGGATGCTGGCCAGTAATTCGGATGACAACACCATAAGCAATAAGCGATTCCATGACTAAAACAGCGGTGGAGATCCCATCCCCACTGACAAAAATCCCGCCAGCGGCGGGATTTTTCCAGTTACCCACAACAAGGCGCCAGACGAGGCAGCCTTGTATCAGGCCGGCTCACCGTACCAGAGGTCGAACAGCTCGGTGACCACCACGGCTTCCATCCCCTTGCCTTCCAGCCAGGATTTGATCGCAGCGCGGTCTTCTTCGGTACATTTGCCCAGTTGCTGGGTGCAGATCATCCCTTCCCAGGCCAGGTGGCCGGAACCGGCAAACGCCAGCTTACGGGACTCGATCACTTCATCGATCATCGCATCGACTACCGCATCGATGGTCTCTTCGGCAGTGCCGACCGGGAAATTAAAACTGATGTCGAAACCCATTTCCTGGAATTCATCGACACGCAGTTTCTTACGCAGACGGCGGCTACGATTGGCCATGATAGCTCCTCAAGTTAGTTGATACGCGAGTTGACGTGCCAGCTTAGCTGACACGCTTGAAAATCAGGTCCCAAACACCGTGACCGAGACGGTGGCCACGTTGTTCAAATTTGGTCAGCGGACGCCAGTCCGGACGGGGCACCCAGTTGCCGGTGGCGGAGGTGTTCTCGTAACCTTCCGCGGCGCTCATCACTTCCAGCATGTGCTCGGCATAGTTTTCCCAGTCGGTGGCCATGTGGAATACACCACCGATGGCCAGCTTCTGGCGAATGTCCTGGGCAAACGCCGGCTGTACGATGCGACGCTTGTGGTGACGGCTCTTGTGCCAGGGATCCGGGAAGAAGAGCTGCAGGCAGGAGAGTGAACCGTTCGGGATCATGTGCTCCAGCACCTCGACCGCATCGTGGCAGATCACCTTGAGATTGGTGACACCCGCTTCCTGAGCGGTGCCCAAACAGGCACCCACGCCCGGGGAGTGTACTTCGATGCCGATGAAGTTCTTCTCGGGGGCATTCTTGGCCATCTCGACCAAAGAGGCGCCCATGCCAAAACCGATCTCCAGCACCACCGGGGCCTCGCGGCCAAACAGGGCGACCAGATCGAGCGGCGCTGGCGCAAAATCAATACCCATGACCGGCCAGAGCTCTTCCAGGGCCTTCTCCTGCCCTTTGGTCAGGCGGCCTTCGCGACGGACAAAGCTGCGGATCTTGCGCATGAACTTGCCGTCTTCGTTAAATACATCTTGGGTCACAGGCATAATGGTCTCGTTATTTCATCAATCCGGGTAATACATCTTGTGTCCGATCCCGACCGGGACCGCTCGCGGCTCGTCATGTCATCGACCCGCGAAAACAGGGGAGCGAATTATCCCAAGATAGGCCCAAGGCGCAAGTGTTTCGCACAACAAATATTCCATCCTGCCCCTTCGCCCCGAACAACCGCTCAATATACGCCGAATCAGAGTCAATCCAGCCCTTTTTTGGCGATTTTTGTGACAATCATTGCCTCAATTCTGAAATCTGATACAAACGGATAACCTGGTGGTCGAATGGAGCGACCGCCCACATGCCGAGAGAATTGTCTATGCAGCCGTTTTTTGCCCAGCGCTTCGAGAAGGTCGAGCCTTCCTTTATCCGTGAAATCCTCAAAGTTGCCGCCAATCCGGAGATCATCTCCTTCGCCGGTGGCCTGCCCAATCCCCACCTGTTTCCGGTCAAGGCGATCGATCAGGCCTGTCAGGATGTACTGCGTGAACAAGGGGCTGCAGCCCTGCAATATGCCGCCACCGAGGGCTTCGCCCCGCTGCGCCAGTATATTGCCGACCGCTATCTGGCCCGTCACGGCATGCAGGTCAATCCGGACAACATCCTGATCACCAGCGGCTCCCAGCAGGCGCTGGATCTGCTGGGCAAGGTGCTGATCGACGAGGGTCAGGATCTGATCATTGAGGAGCCGGGCTATCTTGGTGCCATTCAGGCCTTCTCTGTCTATCAACCGAATTTCAAGCCGATCACCCTTGAAGAAGAGGGGCTGGATCTGGCGGCGCTGGATGCGCTGCTGGCAAGCGGCTCCAATGCCAAACTGCTCTACGGTGTGCCTAACTTCCAGAACCCGAGCGGCGTCTCCTACAGCCGTGCCAACCGCGAGGCACTGGCCGAGCGACTGGTGCGCCACGAGCTCCTGATGGTGGAAGACGACCCCTACGGTGAGCTGCGCTTCGAGGGCGAACACCTGCCCCCCATCGCCAAGCTGGCGCCGAACAATACCGTGCTGCTCGGCTCCTTCTCGAAAACCGTGGTGCCCGCCTTCCGTCTGGGCTGGATGCTGGTGCCGGACTGGTTGCGCAAGAAGGTGACCATCGCCAAACAGGCCACCGACCTGCACAGCAACGCCTTCAGCCAGCAGGTGCTGCACCGCTTCCTGAGCGATAACTCGCTGGATGCCCATCTGGAGAAGATCAAGGAGGTCTACGGCCGCCAGCGTGCCGCCATGGAGGCTGCGCTGGCCCGTCACTGCCCGCCCGGCGTCAGCTACACCCGGCCGGAAGGGGGCATGTTCCTCTGGCTGACCCTGCCAGCCCACATCAGTGCCATGGCGCTGTTTGACGAGGCGATCAAGGAGAAGGTGGCCTTCGTGCCCGGCGCTCCCTTCTATGTGCGCCCCGAGATCAAGAACACCCTGCGCCTGAGCTTCTCCTGCGTCGATGAAGCGACCATCGAGGAGGGGGTCAAACGGCTGGCCCGCGCCCTCCAGCGCATGCTCTGATCGTCAGGCCAAACGGCACCAACAAAAAACCAGCGAGAGATCGCTGGTTTTTTTGTTGGTGCCCGCAACGCAACCCATCAGCCAAACAGAGTCTGGCGGAACTGCTTCATCGGGATGGGGCGGCCGTAGAGATACCCTTGCAGATAATCGACGTGACGCGCTTGCAGATAGTCCGCCTGCACCTGAGTCTCCACCCCTTCGGCCACCAGTTGGAGCCCCAGTCTGGTCGCCAGATCGATCACGTTCTCGACAATATGGCTGGAGAGGGCATCGGAGCCGATCATCCCGACGAAGCTCTGATCGATCTTCAATGCATCGACCTGAAACTGCTGCAGGTAAGTCAGGCTGGAGTGGCCGGTACCAAAGTCATCGATGGCGATCATGACCCCCAGCTGACGCAGCTCGGCAAACAGCTGGTCGGTCGTCTCGTCCGCCACGATCAGCTCCCGCTCGGTCAGCTCCAGCACCAGTTTGACCGGGTTGTCCTTGAAAGCATTGATAAAGGCCCGGCAATCAATCAGCAGACTCAGATCCTTGCAGTGGCTGGCGCAGATATTGAAACCGAAATGAAATCCGGCCGGCAGCTTGCCGGCGTGAGGGGCGAAGTGATCCCGCACCTGGGCCATCAACAGGCTGGTCATGGGGACGATCAGACCACTATCCTCCGCCAGCGGAATAAAGCGATCCGGCGAGATCATCCCCTGTTTGGGATGCTGCCAGCGCATCAGCACCTCACAACCGCTACACTGCTCATCAGCGCCAGTGACCACAGGCTGCAGGTAGGGAATAAACTCCTCCTCGATCAGCGCCCGCTTGAGCTCCTCCGCTGGCGAGCTGCTACGCCCCATCAGCCTGAAGGTGCCGAATCCAATCAGCAATGCCAGCAGCGGAGAGAGGAGCAGCGTGTCTCTGGAGTAGCGCCATGCATGGGCCAGATAATCATCCTTTGTCACCAGTGTCGCTACCTGATATGGGAAGCTGGCTGACGAGAGTGCCATGTACCCCTCCTCAGCGGGAGAGGGCGCAGCTGCGACCTGACCTGAGCCAAACAGCGCTTTGTCACCGACCACCAAGGCCATCGAGGAGTTCTTGCTGGCGATATCAAGGGTATTAAGCAGGTAGTAGCCATCCACAGCGATCAGCGCACTCCCTTTCTCAACCTCATGACGCAACACAATCAGCGGTCTATCTGGTGTCGTGTCATTACCGCTGAACAGTTGTAGCTTACCGTCGACATAGTTGTCCGGACCCATAGGGCCATCATACTCGCCATACAGAGACGTACAGTAGATTCGGCGACCGATGGTCAGGTTGGCCGAACGAACATCAGGAACCATGATCACCTGCTCGCGCAGCAGCAAGGCGGCCTCTGCACAGGGAGCACCAATCACCTTCTCCACATTCATGGCGGCTTGCTGAGCATAACCCAAGGTACGATCAAACATCAGCTGGGCACGCTGCAACCGTGACTCGGCATCCTGCTCGATCTCCGTCACTGTTTGCCAGATGACGGAAATGCCCCCTAACAACAGGATCCCGCACCCCATCATTAGCGCCATAAGAATCCTCATTGAGAGCTGGCGAAGTTTCAGACGGCGAAATGGCATGGTGGCCTCTTTGATACACGATGAGTGGTAGCAACCCCGGTGGACAGGCGCAAAGGGTCGCAATAATAGCGACCGCTCAACAAATGTCCACCTCACAAAAATCAATCAAATCAGCGTATTGTTCAACAATATGTTACCAAGGGGAGATATGGTTAACACATATCAAGGTGACAATATGTTCTCTCGGTATCTCCCTTGTTGAAGCGGGGCAGCGCCATTAGAGTAGAGCAAACGGCAGCAGGAGCGTGCGCGATGAAGATTCTTATTACCGGAGGAACCGGCTTTATCGGCCGCAAGCTGGTTGCCCATCTCAAGGTCAATCACGAGGTCGTGGTATTGAGCAGGCAGGGGAGCCGGGCCTACACCCTGCTCGGTCACGATATCAAGGTATTGGATAACCTCGACCGGCTCGATGACCTCAATGACGTGGACGCCGTGATCAATCTGGCCGGTGAACCCATCGCCGCCGGACGCTGGAGCGAGTCGCGCAAACAGCTGCTCTGCGATAGTCGCTGGCTGCTGACCGAGCAGCTGGTGGATCTCATCAAGCTCTCCAGCACGCCGCCCAAGGTGCTGATCAACGCCTCCGCCATCGGCTGGTATGGCAGACAGGGCACCGAAACCCTGGACGAGCAGTGCCGCTCTCCCAACGATGAGTTTACCCACCAGCTCTGCCAGCAGTGGGAGACCCTGGCGCAGGAGGCGCAGAGCAGCCAGACCCGGGTCTGTATAGTGCGGATCGGACTGGTGCTTGGCATGGATGGCGGCGCGCTGCCCAAAATGCTCCCCCCCTATCGGCTCGGACTCGGCGGCCCCATGGGGTCGGGCAGCCAGATGATGAGCTGGATCCATGTGCAGGATTTGGTGCGCGCCATACTGTTCCTACTGGAACACGAAGAGTGCCGCGGCACCTTCAACGGAACCGCCCCTCATCCGGTCAGTAACCGGGAGTTCAGCCAGACCCTGGCTGCGACGCTACACCGCCCGCACCTCTTCTTCGTCCCCGCGCCGTTGCTGCAACTGGTGATGGGGGAAGCGGCGGATCTTCTGCTGACCGGACAGAAGGTGATACCAGCACGGCTGCAACAGGCCGGTTTTCACTTCAGCTATCCCGAGCTGCCGGGCGCCCTCACCAATCTGCTGCACGAGCCCCGTTAACTCGCTGCGTTCGCTCGCCAGCGCCCTACATAGCAAGCAGCCCGGCCAATGACCGGGCTGCTTGCTTATTGTGGATGCTCGATCGCACTTTGTGGCATCGGCTCGTTCTGGCGGGATTACAACAGTCCCTGACCAAGACCCCGCAGCCTATCGCTGAGGGTGCCAGCCAGCAGCTGGCGTTGCATCCCCTGCCCGGCCAGCGTCACCAGCAGTGCCCCCAGCGTCGGCAGGCCGAGCCAGATGGCCCAGTGGAACTGCCACTGCCCCTCGAACCACCACCACTGCAAGCCAAAGGAGCAGAGCTCCACCACCATGGCGGCGCACAGTCCCGCCAGCGCGCCACTGGCCACCAGCTCCCAGCGCAGCATCTTTTTCAGCAGGTCGCTGCTGGCACCCAGGGTGCGCATCAGCAGCAACTCGCGCCGACGCTGGGCCATGCTGGCCTGGGTCTGGGTCAGCAGCACCAAGAGCGCCGCCACCGTCACCAGCCCCAGCATCAGGGCCAGCGCCCGGCTCACCTGCTCCGATACCTGAGTGAGCCGCGCAATCAGATCATCCACATCGATAAGGCTCACCGTGGGATGACGGCGAATAAGCTCTACCTCGGCAGTGCGCCCCGCCTCGGGCAGCCGGTAGCTGCCAAGCCAGGTGCTTGAGAAGGGGGCCAGCAGATCCCCGGAGAAGATCATGTAGAAGTTGGGCCGCATATTGTCCCACTTGATGCTGCGCAAACTGGTGACCCTGGCGCTGAAGCTGCGTCCCTCGATGGTAAAGGCGAGCATGTCCCCCAGCTTGATATCGAGCCGCTTGGCCAGCTCGCTATCCACCGACACCTCGCCGGGGCCGGCGAGCCACTTCCCGGCCACCAGCTTGTTGTCGGTTGGCAGGGTAGCCGTGGTGGTGAAGTTGAGCTCCCGATCGACCCCTTCACGGCCACTGCTGGCCCCCTCGCCCACCGCCTCACCGGCGATATGGGTCAGCCTGCCGCGCACCATGGGATAGAAATCGGAGGTCACGGCCCCCGCCGCCGCCAGCTCGCTCAGGATCCCCTCCCGCTCGTTTTCCGCCACGTTGACCAGAAACCGGTTGGGCGCATCGACGGGCAGACGAGCCGAAAACTCATCCAGCAGATCGACTCGAGCCGCCCAGAGCAAACCAAACAACATCAATGCCAGCGCAAAACCGGCCAGCTGGAACAGGCCGCTGCTGCGCTCGCGCGACAGGTGTGCCAGCGCCAGCCGCAAGGCATGAGGCCCGTTCACTTTTGCTCCCAGCCGCAACATCAGCGCCGCCAGCAGGGCCAACAGCCCCATCAGCAAGCCCATGCCACCGACCAGACCCAGTGCCAGCCGCACATCGGCGGTAAAGCCCCAGACCAGCGCAAACAGCCCGAGCAAACCGACCGGTAGCGCCAGCCAGGGGGGAATGCCCGCCTCCAGCTCGCGGCGCAATACTCGCAGCGGCGGCACTTTCAACAGCCGCAAGAAGGGCACAAAAGCGAGCAGCAGGGTGATAAAGAGCGCCACCGCAACACCAAGGGCAAAGGGGCGCCAGGAGGGAGGCGGCAGATCCGGCGGCAGCAGGTCCCCCAGCAGTTGCAAGGTGATCCACTGCATGGCAGTGCCCGCCACCAACCCCAGCAGCGCGCCGATCAGCGTCAACGACAGCAGCAAGGAGCCCATCAGTTGCCAGAGCGAGCGACGGGATGCCCCCAGCGTCTTGAGCAGCGCCACCATATTGGTCTGGCGCTCGGCAAAGTGGCGCACCGCGATGCCCATCGCCAGCGCCCCCAGCAACACCCCGCTTAGCGAGGCGAGCCGGAAGAAACGTTCGGCATTGGCCAGCGAGCGGCCTACCCGGGATTCACTGTCATCCGGTTTGATCCACTTCTGTCCGGCCTGCAACTGCGGTAGCAGCCACTGTTCGTAACGGGCCAGCGACTCTCGCGGCCCCTTGAACAGATAGCGCCACTGCTGACGGCTGCCCGGTAGCAAAGCACCGGTCGCCTCGATATCGGCACTGTGGATCAGCGCCCGCGGCGCCAGCAGGAAGGGGCTGAAGCCCTGATCCGGCTCCTCGCCAAGCAGACCAGCCACCTTGAGCACCGTATTGCCCACCTCCAGCTCATCCCCCGTTTTGGCCTTAAGCAGTTGCATCACCCGGGCAGAGAGCCAGATCTCGCCGGGGGCCGGGGCACGGGCAGGTTCCAGCTCCAGCTTGCCGTAGAAGGGAAAACCGTTGGGCACCGCCCGAATGGAGGCGAGCTGCAACGCATCGCCGTGAAACAGCATGCTGTTGAAGCTGACGGTGGTCTGCACCGCCAAGCCATCCTGTTTCGCACGGGCCAACCAGCCATCCGGCATAGCTGCGGCAGTGCGCAGCACCCGATCCGCCCCGATAAAGTCACGGCCCGATGCCTTGAGTCCGGCATCGAGCCGATCCGCCACCAGCGCCACACTCAAGACGCATGCCACGCTCAGCGCCAGCGCCAGCACAAACCAGCGCAGCTCGCCGCTGAAACCTTCCCGGCGAAGCAGTCGCCATCCCAATCGCCACTGCATCATCCGTTGCATCTCCTGCCTGATCCGCAGCTCACCCTGTTACACCACATCATGGGCCACCTCGCGATCCAGCCGACCTGCCGTCATGACCAGCTGCCGCTGGCAGCGCTCGGCCAGCTGATGATCATGGGTCACTACCACCAGGGTGGTGCCGTGCTTGCGATTGAGTTCAAACAGCAGCTCGATCACCTTCTCGCCGGTCTTGCTGTCGAGGTTGCCGGTCGGCTCGTCCGCCAGCAGCAGGCTGGGACGGGTCATAAAGGCACGGGCAATGGCCACCCGCTGCTGCTCACCGCCAGAGAGCCGTGGCGGCAGATGGTGCAACCGCTCGCCAAGACCGACCGCCGCCAACAGCTCGCGGGCTCTTGGCTCGCAATCGCGCTCACCGCGCAACTCGGCAGGCAGCATCACATTCTCCAGCGCCGTCATGGTCGGGAGCAGCAGGAACGACTGGAAGACAAAGCCGATCTGCTCGGCGCGCAATCGGGCCCGCCCCTCTTCATCCAGCTCACCCAGGGATTTGCCGAGGATCTCGATATCCCCCTGACTCGGCAGGTCGAGTCCGGCCAGCAACCCCAGCAGGGTGGACTTGCCGGAGCCGGAGGCGCCGACCAGTGCCACCGTCTCGCCGCTATTGACTTGCAGATCGATCCCTTCAAGGATGGTGAGGCTTTCCTGGCCGAGGCGAACCGATTTGCCGAGGCCCTTGACGACAATAATGGGGGTTGAACTCATGCTCTGTGTCCTTTGTTCCAATCCCTTGATGGCAATCCATAGCGGGAGTTGAATTGATGGTGCGTATTCTGTTTGCCTTGTTGGTTGGCCTTGGCAGCCTGCTCTCGTCGGTTCAGGCCCAGACTCTGCTGGTGCTGGGTGACAGCCTGAGTGCCGGCTATCAGATGCAGCTTGAGCAGAGCTGGCCCGCCCTGCTCAACCAGAAATGGCAGGAGGAGGGGGGCAAACACACCCTGCTCAATGCCAGCATCAGCGGTGAAACGACGCAAGGGGCGCTGGCCCGTCTGCCCATCCTGCTGAAAGAGCACAATCCCGACTGGCTGCTGATCGAACTTGGGGGCAACGACGGCCTGCGCGGCTTCGCACCGACCATTACTCGCCAGAATCTGGCCAATATGATTGCGCTCGCCAAGGAGCAGCAGACCCGTGTGGTGTTGACCCAGATCCAGCTCCCCCGCAACTACGGAGCCCGCTATCTGCGCCAGTTCGAGCAGATCTTCCCCGAGTTGGCCCAGGCTAACGATCTGCCCCTGCTGCCCTTCTTTATGGATGATATTGCGCTGCGCCCTGAACTTATGATGAACGATGGTATTCATCCCACCCCGGCGGCCCAGCCCCAAATCCGCGATAAAGTCGCCCGCTTTATGGAGCCGCTGCTCAGCCAATAAGCCCGCCGTCTATCGCCAATATCCCATAACCAAACATCCCGCCCAAATCGGATGTTTTGGGCAGTCGACGATCTCTGCGTAGCACCTTGATTCAACCAATCCATCGCCAATACCCAATAACAACACATCCCGCCGAAGCGGGATGTGTTGTTATTGACTTAGCATAACCGGCAGACAGCTTCTCAGCTTTCCAGCACCTGACGCAGCCGCTCCTGCGTGACGCCCACCAGCAGGTCGGGCTGGAACTTGGAGATAAAGCGGTCACACCCCACCTTCTTGACCATGGCTTCGTTGAAGTTGCCGCTCAGGGAGGTGTTGAGGGTGATAAAAAGATCAGACATGCGCGGATCGCTGCGTACCTCGTGGGTCAGGCGGTAGCCGTCCATCTCCGGCATTTCGGCATCGGTGATCATCAGCAGGATCTCGTCGGTCACCTTCTTGCCGGCATCGCACCACCCCTTGAGCAGGGTCAGTGCCTGCAAACCATCCTGACACTCGATCACCTCAAGCCCAAGCTGGCCCAGGGTCTCGCGCACCAGATTGCGGGCGGTGCTGGAGTCATCGACGATCAGCACTTTGCGGCCATGCATCTCGGGCAGGATCTCCCGATCCAGCACCTCTTCGGAGATCCGGATGTCATAGGTGATGATCTCCGCCAGCACCTTCTCCACGTCGATGATCTCGACGATCTGATCGACCCCCTCTTCCGGGATGCGGGTGATGGCGGTGAGGTAGTTGGCGCGCCCGGCCGAGCGCGGCGGCGGCAGGATATCCTTCCAGGTCATGTTGACGATGTTAGCCACCTGCCCCACCAGAAAGCCCTGAATGGTACGGTTGTACTCAGTGATAATGAGGTTGGATTCACTGTCGATGGGCATGGGGCGCATACCGATGGCGCTGCGCAGGTTGATCACCGGGATCGAGGTACCGCGGATATTGGCCACCCCGCTGATATTGTGGTGGGAACCCGGCATCTTGCTGAGGTGGGGCAGCTTGACCACTTCCCGCACTTTGAAGACGTTGATGGCGAACATCTGACGGGTGCCGAGACGAAACATCAACAACTCGAGGCGGTTTTCACCCACCAGCTGAGTTCGTTGATCAACGGAATCCAATATACTCGCCATACGCTGATATCCATCTGATTATTAATCGACTCTATTATAGAGGCTGCCTGTCAGGAAAGGCAGACGCATTTTCAACCAGAGCGACCAACCAGACAAAAAAAGTGAGGCCGAAGCCTCACTTATCTCATTGATTTTAAAATCAATAGCTACATACGGATTTCCAGCTGCCATCGGTTGCCTTGGGCTCGCTGCTGGTCCACCAGTTCGCCTGCCACACCACCTTGTTATGGGTAATGCGATCGCCGCCATTGGCATGATCCCCCTGCGGCCAGCTCGGATAGGCCTTGTAGGCCGCCGGATTGACGTTCTGGCTGCTGCAGCTGGTGCCCGGATTCTCGCCGCCGCCCGAGCCCAGCACGGCCTCCGGCAGGGTCGGGAACTCGGCCTTGAGCCCTATGGTCTGGCTGCCGCTGATGATGCGCATCCCGCTCGGCACACCCGCTGCAGGCAGGTAGTAGGTCATCGCGACTTCAATCTCGGCCCCCGGCGCCAGGGTCTGCCAGCCAGGCAGGTTCATGGCGACCTTGTGGAAGTCCTTCTCGCCCGCAATGCCTTCCGAGTTGTCGTTGCCACCGCTCTCCACCACTTTCAGCCCCATGCCACTCTGATCCGTGATGGTGTCAGAGGTGGAGGTGGGCACCAGAAACTCGATGCGCGCGCCGCCCGGAATGGTCTGGGTCGACTTGTTGACCAGCTTGAGTTTCGGGTTGATCGGGTAGTTGGAGTCCCCTTCCTTGAAGCCGGAGAGGCTGACCTGGATGTCGAGCTGGGCGCTCGGCGCGGCCAGATCATTCTGCTTGGTGTTGTACGGGGTTGCCTTGGCAAACTTGTCGTAGGCAAGAGTAGTCAGAGTGCTGCCCATCCCGTACTCGTTCTTGGCCGGATCGAAGGCGTAGTCGCCCGCCATCTCCCAGAACATCACCCCACCCAGGCCGCGCTTGATGATGTAATCCAGCTTGTGACCCATGGACTCTTCATCTTCGGTAGAGAGGAACACCTTCTTCTCTTCGTTCCACAACCAGGGCGCGTGGGCCTTGTCATCGTAGTAACGGACGTACTTGCCCTGCATCACATGGGCCGGGTTGTTGGGATCCAGACCCCAGGCGGTGCCGTAACTCGGCAGCGTGGTGATGCCGAGGCTGGCCGCATTCTCCAGGTTCTTGGCATGCCACATGGGCACGGCGCCACCGCCGATCTCCTTGCCGTTCTTGTCGAGATCGTGCCAGATGTTGTCGATGCCGACCGCCCCGTTGCCGCACGGAATCGTGCTGCCACCGGTGCCCGACTGACAATCACTCTGACTCGGCAAGGCCGCCTTGCCACCCAACCCGTGACTGCCACCGCTCACCCCCTGCCAACCGCGGGTGTAATAGGGCACACCGACGTTGATCTTGCCGGCCGCCAGCGCACCGCGGAAGTAGTGGGCAGACCAGGCGGCGTTGAGGTAACCGATACCGCCAAACTGGGCCTGGGTATAGACGCCCCAGTGGGAGAGCTCGGGGTCGGCATTGTTGTCAAACAGCGCCGCGTTGTGACCGACAAAGTGGTTCCAGGCACCGTGGAAGTCATAGGTCATCAGGTTGACGTAATCGAGGTACTGGGTGACCTGGAAGTTCTCCATCCCGCGCAGCAGATAGGCCGATGCCGGTGAGGCGATGGTCAGCATGTACTTGCGGCCATCTTCATTACCGGCGTTGTCGAGCCGCGCCCGCAAGGTCTTCATCAGCACCTCGTAGTTGGCAAACAGCTTGGCACGGCACTGGTTGGAGAGCGGGAAGTCGTTGGGGTTGCCCGCATCCTTCATCGAGGTGGGGTATTCGTAGTCGATATCGACCCCGTCAAAGCCGTACTGGCGGATAAAGTTCACCGCCGAGTCAGCCAGGGTGCTGATACCGGCAGTATTGACCGAGCAGTCACCCTTAGTGGTGGCGGTGTAGAAGCCGCGCGTATCGGCCCAGCCCCCGACCGAGATCAGAGTCTTCACATCCGGATACTGCTTCTTGTACTTCGACAGCAGGTTGAAGTGGCCCTTGTAGGCAAATTCAGGATCCATTTCGGCACCCGGCACGCCATCCCAGGTCATCTTGGTGGCAGCGTCGTCCACCTTGACCTGATGGCTCTGCTCATCCACCGCCGCGAAGGCGTAGTTGATGTGGGTGATCTTGTTCCACGGAATATCGCTCACCAGATAGGCGGGTAGGCCATTCTTGCCGGTGCGCCAAGAGGTGAAGTAGCCGATGACCCGGCGGGCGTGATCATCCCCCATGCACTCGTAGCCATCCGGACGGTAGATCTGGCGAATATCGCAGGAGAGGTTACCGCCATCGGGCGGCAGCGCGGCCTCCTCGACAGTGACGGTCACCGCCGCCGACTCGCCGCTCAGATTGGTCTTGTCGGTGGCCACCAGCTTGAGGGCGGCACTTCCTTTGGCATCCGGCGTCCAGTTCACCTGCCAGGGGGCAGTGGTATCTTCGCCCACCTTCTTGCCATCGACATAGAGCTCGACTTTGGCCACATCGTTGTTGGCATCGGTGACATTGCCACTCACCGCCACACTGCGACCCAGCGTTACCTTGGCGCCATTGGCCGGACTGCTGATGCTCGCCTTGGGCGCCTCTGGCGCGGCCACGGCGGCGACGCTGAAGCTGGAATCTGCCTCGCTCAGCAGCTTGCCATCCTTATCCAGCGCGCGCGCCTTGAGGGCATGGGCCCCCACACCAGCGGCACTCCAGCTGGTATTCCAGGGCGAAGCGTTCGCCGTGGCGACCAGCTTGCCATCGACAAGGTATTCAACTTTGACCAGCGCCGTCACAGGGCCGCTCAGGGTCACCGCCAGCGCCACGCTGGCGCCTTCATTGAAACTTGCACCGGTAGCCGGTGAGCTGACGGCCACGCCGAGCGCCGGAGGGGGCACTTCGCCGCCATAGAGCTTCCAGGCATCGGCCCAGACCACGCCGACACCCGGCTCATAGTGATAGGGGGATGCCCCGCACCAGCCTGAATAGGGAAATTCTTTGCACTCGTAGAGGGCGCCGACGTTGCTGACGATATCACCAGCCTTGTAGGCAGTGCCGGATTTGTAGGCGGGATAAGCGGCCTGAGCCCAGGCGGGCGCAGCCGCAAGGGCGACCAGCATGGCAAGCCTGCTGGGTCTGAAGAGCTGTTGCATATTGTTATCTTCCTTGTTTTGTCTTGGCATGGTTCACCAAGGCAAAGAACAATCGCAACCTGCGTGATGGGCGCAGACAACTGGCAATGGACCTGCCACAAAAACCACCCTCACCCAGGGAAACCCCGCTATCTGGAACCATGATCCAGACCGGAGGCATTGCGCCCCGACATCACTGCCGGTTTGCCCTTTACCTGGGTTCCGTGAGGAACGCCCCCAGTATAGGAAGGTGACAAGATCACCTCAATCTTTATTCTCAAAGAGAATTATCCCCTGCCACGAAAGCGTCATGAACACAGGGGTAGAATTGATTGATTTATCAAAAAAAATCATACTGTTACAGGGATCATAAAAAACGCTTTTCCGCACCTTCCCAGATTCGCTTAATGTGCGTTGGCTCACTGGTACGACATGCCAGAAATGTGACAATGCGCGCCCTTGGTCAACGAGCCAAGGCTATGGAATCACTGGCAAAAATAAAAAAGGAACACCTATGAAAGGTACTCGTACCCTGCTGTCGCTGGCCGTGGGGCTGGCACTTGCATCCTCTGGTGCCCATGCGGCATTTGTCTGTCCGTCCGATCCGGCTCAACTCACTCCCATCCCGACTATTCAGGGCACAGGCTCCGCCAGCGCGCTGGCCACCCAGACCGTGACCGACAAAAACGGCAACGTGACCGGCAAGGTCAGCCCGGGCACCTTCAACGTTCGCGGTATCGTGACGGCGCTGGGCCAAAGTCTGACCAAGGGTTTCTATCTGACCGATCCGGTGGGTGATGGCAATCCGGCGACCTCTGACGGCATCTTCGTCTACCTGAGCGACAAGGACTTTGCGACCAAATATGCCGACATCAAGCCGGGGGCTGAACTCTGCCTCGAAGCCAAGGTCGAGGAGTATTACGGCGGCACCCAGCTCAAGCCCACCTTCGAATCCGGCAAAGCCCGTGTGCAAGTCACTACCCAGGGGCTGAATGTGCCGACCAGCGTGCTGCAGGTGAATGAAGGGGAGAGCCTGGCTCAGGCCATGAATCGTTATGAAGGGATGCGGGTACGTCTCGACAGCAGCAGTGACCTGCACCTGACCCGCAACTACGGCTTCGACTACAAGGTCTATCGCAACAACGTAGAGTTGGCCCACAAAACCCCGCTGATCAAACCGACCCAGCTCCATGTCGCCAACAGTGCAGATGCAGTCGCACTGGCCACCAAAAATGGCAGCAACCGTCTGGTGGTGGAGTCCGATAGCAACAAAGTACCGGATGGGGTGATCCCCTGGTTCCCGGAGCTGGATGCCGATCAGGGTTATCTGCGTCTGGGGGATCAGCTGACAGGGCTGGAGGGGGTGATCGTCTATAACAAAGATGCCTTCCGTCTGGTGGTACCGAGCGATGTCACCCTCACTGCCGGAGCCCTGCTGCGCAGCCCTGAAGAGGATCGTCAAAACGCACCGGCACGCCTCTCTGGCAGCGATCTGCGGATCGGCAGCTTCAACGTGCTCAACTACTTCACCAGTCACTCCAGCATCGGTGGCGCACTCAATGTCCTGTGCAAGGATCAGGCGGATGCCGACAGCGCCAAAGGGTGCAACCGGGGAGCCAAGAGCCAGCAAGAGTTCGAGAAGCAGCGCACCAAGATCGTCAATGCCATCACCGCAATGGATGCCGATCTGCTCGGTCTGATGGAAATGGAGAACAATGGCTTCGAGGATAACTCGGCCCTCCACAATCTGGTGACCCGCCTCAACGAACAGCAGAAGGATGCGAGCAAACACTACGCCTATGTGCGTCTGCCGGTCAGCACCCTCAGCGATGGCAAGTTCTTCGGCGGCGATGCCATCATGGTGGCGATGATCTACCGCCCCGCCCTGCTCACCCCCAGCGGGGATGCCAGCGTCATCAAGCTGCCGGAGCAGCGCTACATCACAGGCGGTGTGGCCAAGACAGCCGGTCAGCGCGACTCGCTGGTTCAGACCTTCACCATCGCCAAGAGCAAGGAGCCGCTGACGCTGGTGGTCAACCACCTCAAATCCAAGGGATCAGGCTGCTACGAAAATGGCGATGGCAAGACTGAGCCGGCCGACCTGCAGGGCAAGTGCACCGAATTCCGGGTCTCCGCCGCCAAGGTGCTGGGTGAGACTGTCAGCAAACTGCCGGGCCAAGTGCTGCTGGTGGGTGACTTCAACTCCTACGCCAAGGAAGATCCGATCCGAGTGCTGACCGACTACAACCCGGCCACCAGCGAACGCAAGATCGTATCGGCCTCCCACACCTTTATCGGTGACCAGTCCTATGAACAGCTTGGTCGCGAGGTGACTCGCAGCTACGGCCTGATCGACCTCAACGTCAAATTCAACAAGGAGAAGGCCATCTCCTACAGCTACGAAGGGGAGCTGGGCACCCTGGACTACGCCCTCGCCAACCCGGCGCTGGCCAGCAAGGTGGCTGGTGTCGCCGACTGGCACATCAACTCCTTCGAAAGCTCCCTGTTCGAGTACGGCAGCCAATACACCGGCACACTGCTCAAGTCTGACAACCCCTTCAGCGCCTCCGACCATGATCCCATCATCGTCGACCTGCGACTGGAGAGCGATGCCACCAAACCGGACACCTCATCCGGTGGCGGTGCGCTGGGACTCGGCCTGCTGGCCCTGCTGCCGCTGGCATGGCGCCGTCGCCGTTAACCACAGGCGCATTTGAATAGTGCAACCAAAGCCCGCGAGACCCGCGGGCTTTTTCGTTGGAGCAATGGATTTACACATGAAAAGCACAGGAATATGGGGAAAGGAATGCGGGAGAAAACAAAAAGGCCACCGCGATGCGGTGGCCTTTTTGCTTCTTGTAACAAGAATTTGGTGGAGCTACGCGGGATCGAACCGCGGACCTCTTGCATGCCATGCAAGCGCTCTCCCAGCTGAGCTATAACCCCGATTTGTGTGAATGACTTACGTCACTCTGAATTTGGTGGAGCTACGCGGGATCGAACCGCGGACCTCTTGCATGCCATGCAAGCGCTCTCCCAGCTGAGCTATAACCCCGATTTGTGTGAATGACTTACGTCACTCTGAATTTGGTGGAGCTACGCGGGATCGAACCGCGGACCTCTTGCATGCCATGCAAGCGCTCTCCCAGCTGAGCTATAACCCCGATTTGTGTGAATGACTTACGTCACTCTGAATTTGGTGGAGCTACGCGGGATCGAACCGCGGACCTCTTGCATGCCATGCAAGCGCTCTCCCAGCTGAGCTATAACCCCGATTTGTGTGAATGACTTACGTCACTCTGAATTTGGTGGAGCTACGCGGGATCGAACCGCGGACCTCTTGCATGCCATGCAAGCGCTCTCCCAGCTGAGCTATAACCCCAAATTCGGTACTGAATGAATGGTTCTGGCGGCCATTCATCCTAAATAGTGGTGGAGCTACGCGGGATCGAACCGCGGACCTCTTGCATGCCATGCAAGCGCTCTCCCAGCTGAGCTATAACCCCACAAAGGTCGGCCTGGGTGATACACACCGCACTGCCCTGGGTATTCAATCACAATCAAGAATCTGGTGGAGCTACGCGGGATCGAACCGCGGACCTCTTGCATGCCATGCAAGCGCTCTCCCAGCTGAGCTATAACCCCTTTGATTCCAGATTGTTCGAGGAGAATTTGGTGGAGCTACGCGGGATCGAACCGCGGACCTCTTGCATGCCATGCAAGCGCTCTCCCAGCTGAGCTATAACCCCGATTTGTGTGAATGACTTACGTCACTCTGAATTTGGTGGAGCTACGCGGGATCGAACCGCGGACCTCTTGCATGCCATGCAAGCGCTCTCCCAGCTGAGCTATAACCCCAACTCACCTCGGCGCTGACGAAGTTATCTCCGGCAACGGAGGCGCATGATAGGCATCACCCGCTTTGCTGTCAACCCTAAAATAACTGCGATTGATTCGTTTAGTCAAAATTGCAGCAGTTCGCTGTTTTTACCAGCAAGGAGCACGCTATCTCTCTGTTTTATGTCATAAATCGGCTCAAACCCCGATAACGCGCAAGTCATCAGGCATGCTCCCTTATCTATATAAGACTCTCGCTCGCGGGCCTCTTTTACTGGCTGGTATCCAGCTTCTCCACCGTCACCCCGGGAAAGCCTTTCCATAAAGAGCTTTGCATTTGAAAACCCTTTCCATGATTTTGGTAAATTTACAACACAAAAAGTTGATCCAGCTCACAAATGGCCATAGGATCAAACCGTGACCCAGGTCACACACCATAACCATAAATGACAGAGCGATGAGGTAAACCATGTTTGAGAATCTGGCAGTCCTGTTCCGCCTCAAGGGCGCAACCACCAAGAGCGGCATTGTAGAGAAAGATGCCTATGCACCGTCCACCCGTGAATACTACTTCCGCTACGGCAAGTGAGCCGTGAAAGTATTTCACCAATAACAGTAATAAAACTACATCACACACATCCTGTCGCAGCGCCATCAGGTGCTGTCCTGTCCCGGCCAGAGCAATACCTCGGCCACACCTGAACTCCACCAAACAACAATGGGGCCCGCAGGCCCCATCTTTTATTGCATCGGCTTATTGCCGGATCACAGCTTGATCCAGGCATCGCTCCATGCGGTTCCCTTGCCGGGCTCATAGGCCCAGGCTGCACCGGAACACCAGCCGGTGTAGGGGTGCGGTTTGCACTCGTAGCTGGCGTCACCATTGCTGACGCGCTCGCCCGCTTTATAGGGTGTGCCTGCCTTGTAGGCCGGGTAGTCACCATCCGGCGGCGTCACGTCCCCCTCTTCCCCTTTGACCAGCAGGGCATGGCTGGCGCTACGGCTCAGGCTCCCTTCGTCGGTCACCGTCAGTTTGATATCCAGTTTGGTATCGCTGGCCGGCTTGGGCAGAGTCAGCTCCAGGGTCACCTGATCCAGCGCCGGGGCAGCGGCGCCGGCCGGAATGGTCCAGGCATAGCTCAGCGGCTTGCCTTCCGGATCGCTGGAGTGCTGGGCGGAGAGGATCACCTTGCTGCCACCTTCGGCCTGCGCCGGGCCGGTGATAGTGGCCACCGGTGGCAGGTTGGTGCCGCCACCATTGTCTTCAATCACCAGCTCGGGATAGAAGTGCTGGACGCAGCGGCTGTAGTCACCCTCCTTGAAGGCGCTGAAGCGGGTCTGGTAGCCCACCAGCTTGCACGCATAGCTCTTGCCGCCGTTGGGGTTCTCGGCCACATAGCTCCAGTCCTGCTCCCAGTAGATGGGCAGGGCACCGGAGCCCTGATTGTCAAAGTACTTCATGTTCTTGCAACCGAGCACTTCGTCAGCGGGAACCGCCACGGCCAGATAGTTGGCAAATTCGCGATAGTAGTTGATGCGGTTCTGGGACTGCGCGTGTTCGGCACTGCCACCACACTCCACTCCGCCGTTGATGATCTGGGTGGTCACCCCGAAACCAGGGACCAGACCATTCTGCTTGTCGTGCTCGTTCGGCTGCCAGGTGCCGTCGATGACATGGAGCATGGAGGGCTTGGGCGGCTGCGGATAGGTATAGAAGAACACCGCGCTGGCGAGGTTCAACCAGCTGTCGGCCACCAGCTCAGGCTGGTCGAGCAGGGTGCGCACCGTGCCGAACATCGCCTCGGAGAAGGGGCCATAGTTGTAGTTGTAAGAGAGCTGCTTGGCACCGCGACCGAAATAGCTCTTGAACTCGCCATTGTCGAAGGTGCCGCATGGCCACTGCTGACCCTGCCATACACTGGGACTGCACTCGGCGTTGTAACCACCGCGCATCGCTTCGGTCCACCCCATTTCACGGACATAGACCAGCGCCTGACGCCACTCGGCCTCCGGACGCCAGCTCTCGTGGCCGCCGGTCTCCTGCGCGAAGTGGGCGAACATGGTCGCCAGAGTCTTGCGACAGATGGCCTCGGCATCGCGACCATCGCTGTAGTTGCTGCACAGGGCCGGGAACTTGGCGGCCGCCTGCAACAGGCCGCGATAGGTATACTCCGGAGCACGCAGCGGGAACAGGTAGTTGAACTGACTTTCGCTGAGCAGGCTCTCTACCAGCTTGACGTTGTCCGGGTTGTCGGCACGACCCGGTTGCACCGCTTCCACCACCAGATTGTCACGGGTAGCAATGGAGGCCTTGACCGCTTCCATCGCCGGGAAGTCGGTCAGCGCCTGCTCTTTGGCATCCAGCTCGGCCTGGCTCATGTAGACAGGGGTGGTGCTGCCATCCGGCGGGGTGGGTGTCGGCGGCGTGGGCTTGTCATCGCCATCGCCATTATCCGGTGGAGTCACTTCCCCTTCGCCGATCAGTTTCCACGGGGTATCCCACTCGTTGGCCACCGCCATGCCGGGAGTCTGACCCGGATTGACCCACCACTTGGCCTCGAACACCTGGCCGTTGTAGTTGACCTGGCTGCCGCCCGGATAGGATTTGTTGATGTCATATGCCTCGGCCGCCCACAGGTGGCCGCTCAGCATCAAGCTGGCAAGCAGAAGGGTGATGCGATTTTTTTTCATTATTGTTGCTCTCTGGCTAAATTTTTCAGCAGGAAAAGACGGGGTCTGAACAGACCCCGTTACCATCATAACGATCTCGACTTAACGGCAGCTTGCCGCCCCGACATCCAGCCAGACATCGTGCTTGCCCGGCTCATTACCTTGAGTCCACCATTTGGCCTTCCACTGACGACCGTTGTGGTTGGTCAGGTCACCGCCGTTGTAGGCAACGGCCGCGTTCCAGCCCAGATCAACCTGACTCAGCAGCGCCCACTGATCGGCGGAACGGCTCGGCTCATTGCCCTGAGTCCAGTACTTGGCACGCCATACCAGCTGGTTGTGGCTCACCTTGTCACCGCCGTTATAGACCTTGCTGGCCTGCCATGCGGGGACGTTGGCTGCTTCCGGGTCGGTGGTGTTGCAGGAGCCACCCTCACCGCCTTCGTTGATCGGGGTGACAGTGAGGCGGGTTGCCGCGTTGGCATCGAGCGCGCCGTCAGAGACGGTCACGGAAAGGTCATAACCGGTTTCGACATCGACCGCCGGGCCGGTGACCACCAGGGTGGCGCTGCTCTGGCCGGTCGCCGTGATACCGGCAGGCACTTGCCATTGATAGATCAGCTCGTCGCCATTGGGGTCGGATGCCTTGGCAGTGATACTCACCTGTTTGCCCGCTTCCACCTTGACGCTGGCGGGCAGGGTGACCACAGGAGGCAAGTTGGGTTGCGGCGCCTTGTTGGTCACCACCACCTGATCCTTGGCGGTCAGTTGATGGTCATCGGTCACGGTCAGCTCGAACACCAGCGCGGTATCGGCGCTCACGGCATTCACATCGACCCGCACCTTGGCCTGAGTGGCATCACTCAGCACGGCTTGTGGGCCGGAGAGCTGCTTCCAGCTGTAGGTCAGGGTGCCTTTTTCCGGATCGTGAGAAGCGGAGCCATCCAGCGTCAGGGAGGCCGGACCGGTCACGGTCACATCGCTACCCGCGTTGGCAACCGGCGGCTTGTTGACTGGCGGGGTGATCCCCTCGCCATGGCCGAGCCCTTCGTGCATGGCGTTGAGGATGTCGCCGTTGTCGGCATCGATCTCCCAGGAGAAGAGACCACCCAGCTTGTGAGTCAGCACATACTGGCCTTTCGCCTTGACCGAGCGTTCATCGTCATAGGTGATCAGCTCACCGGTGGAGGGCTTGAACAGGGTGGCCGCTTCGGCGGTCTCGTCGTAGTTGTACTCCCAACCCGCGCCCATGTGGCCGTTGACGATGTGGCGATAGTCCAGCACACCATCTTCCCAGGTACCCTTGATCTTGCCGGTGGCGGTGCCGGTGAAGGGATCGTTGCCCTGATAGCCGCTCACCCCTTTCCAGCCACGGCCATACATGGCGGCACCAATAACCAGCTTCTCGGAATCAACACCTTGAGCCAGCAGCAGATTAACCGCTTCATTGGTGTTGTAGCGCTTGTTGGCCGAGCCGTTGGTGGCCTGATAGAGGTTGGCCTGATGGCCCAGAGAGGTGTTGCTCCAGCCACCGTTGTAGTCGTAACTCATCACGAAGAGATGATCCATGTACTGCTGGGCAGCCTTGTAGTCCACATCCTCAATCTTGTCGTAACCGGCACCGATGGCAGAGGTGAGCTGATAGGTGCGACCGGTCTCTGCTTCCAGCTCGTCGAGCATGGCGCGCAGATCCTTCATGATCAGCACATAGGTTTCACCATCCTTGCTCTTGTCACCCAGGTTGGGGTTGGCACCGTCGCCACCCGGATACTCGAAATCGATGTCTACACCGTCGAAGAACTTCCAGGTCTGCAGGAACTCTTTGACCGAGGCGACGAACACGTCGCGCTTGGCCTTGTCATGCATAAAGAAGAAGGGATCGGAGAGGGTCCAGCCACCGACGGAGGGGAGGATCTTCAGGTCAGGATAGGCCTGTTTGAGGGCCATCAGGTTGCCGAAGTTGCCCTTGTAAGGCTCATCCCAGGCGACCAGTGAACCCTGCCCTTTTTGCAATGCTGCCCAGGGGTCGTGAATGGCGACCTGGAAATCCTTGCGACCGGCACAGGAGCGCTGCAGCGCCTGGAAGCTGCCGGAGATCTCCTTGAGGCTGTCGTTGAGGCCATCACCACCACAGATCGGAGTGAAGCCATAGAGGATATGGGTCAGGTTCTGGGCGGGCAGCTTGTCCACGCTGAAGTTGCGATCGTAGACGCCCCACTCCACATAGTAGGTACCGACCACCTTGCCGGACTTGTTGACATAGGGTTTGTTATTCTCCTGCAGGGCAGGCTTGAGCGGTGCGAGGTGGCTGCCATCGGTATCGGCGACCACGATCTCCTTGGCATCGGAGAGGGTGCAGCCATCGCCGTTGCACAGCGCGACCTGCATCTGATAGCGGCCCCCCTTGTGCACCTTGAAGGTGGCGGTGCCCGCCGCCGACGAGGGACCGGACCAGACTTCCTTGCCATCCAGCAGCACCTTGGCACTCTGACCGATATCGCCGCTCCAGATGTTCCAGGTGACGGTCACATCGGCGCCATCCTTGACCTTGACCAGCTCGTTATAAGCTGTCGCAGACTGATTGACTTCGACGATGGCAAACTTGGTGGGGCCCCAACCGATGGCGGGTTTGCCCGGTGCGGCAGCATGAGCGGCAGATGAAGCGAGCAGAGTACCGACCATCATGGCCAGCAATGCGGGTTTTGGACTTAGCATATTGCTTTCCTTTACGTTATGGAAAAACGAAAGGGCAACGCAACACGACAGGTAACACAAAAATGGCCACCCCTTGGCAAAGGCAGCCTGCATAACTCTGTGGTGGCCCCGCTATCCTAGGTCGATAAGTCCCTTAGACCGGAAGCTTTGCGTCCCGACTTTTCAATCGGTTTGCCCTTGTCACAACTTTATTCTTGGCGATAAATAATCGCGGATTAACTTTAGGGTAATTCGGATAGCTAAGCAAATCCGACCATTGCCAACCAAGCTGTTGCCAAGCCCACATTTCACCCACTTTTTTAGAATTAACGCTTAATAAACAGACTCATGCATGAATGGAATGTCATCATCCCCAACCGAAGGCTGCGCGCCATTTATTGATCCAAATCACATCAATGCGATAAAAATCAATCAGTAAGCGTATTTCACATCAAAAGACCCATCTGCATCGCAATGTATGAATATATAATCGCCGTTTTGCATGACCATCAGGTGCCTTCATGCCCAGCGATCTCCCCTCACGCACCCGGCTATCCAGATACGACAAATTTGTTCGCCTGACGGTCTACACACTGCCACTGGCGGGGATAATCCTGCTGCTCAACAGCCTCAACGGCTGGCAGAAGGCACCGCTTGCCTGCACCTTACTGGTCCAGAGCTACCTTATCTGCACCTTCTGGCTCTATCGCCACTACCGCTACCATCTGCAGCGCCAGTGGCAACATCTCAGTGAGGCGCTCCGGATCAACGAAATCACCGCCGAGCTGGCCCGCAACTCGGCGCACTACCAGACCGAAGAGGCCTTTCTGGAGGATCTGCTCAGACGGGCCGTGATGTTGATCCCGGGGGCCGAGATGGGCTGCCTGATCAAGCTGCTGCCGGGTACAGGTATGTTGAGATATGAAGCGGCCATCGGCATGGATCTGGTGAAGCTGCGGCGGATCAATCTGCCGCTGGAGCACACCTTTCAGTACAAGCTGACTCAGGGGCGCTGCAACAAAACGCTGCTGATCAATGACCTGTCGAAGATCAATGCCACCATGCCCCTGTCCGAACAGGACAAGGAGCTGCTGGTCAACTGTAGCGACCTGCCCATCCGGGCCACCCTGGCGACCCCGATCCATATCGATGGTCAGCTCTACGGCATGATCAATATGGACAGCAGTAAACGCCATGCCTTTACCCGCTACGACAGCCACCTGATGGCAATCCTGGCGCGGGATATTCGCCACGCCATCACCATCTATCAGCAGTCCCGCCGCATCTATCAGCTGGCCAATACCGACCAGCTGACCGGCCTCGCCAATCGCCAGCAATTCGAACTCGCTCTGCAGGCACAGCCGGAAGGCACCCTGCTGTTGATCGACATGGACAACCTCAAGCAGCTCAATGACAGCTGCGGCCATCTGGCGGGTGATCAGGCCCTGCGACTGATTGCGGATGGAATACGCCAGCACTTCGGTCAGGGAGTGATTGCCGCCCGTTTTGGCGGAGACGAGTTTGTGCTACTCACCACTCTGGCACCAACCGCGCTGCAACAGACAATGACTATGCTGGCGACCATGCTGGCCAGCGCCTCCCCCACTATCTCGTGCAGCATGGGGATGGCCCCCTATCGCGGCGACTTTGCAGCCGCATTTGCCAAGGCCGATGCAGCCATGTATCAACACAAGCGGCGCCGCAAGGAGCAGCGGGCGGCACAGATGCCAGCTATCGGGGAGAACATCAATCACTAGCCCGCAAGGGCCGCAGTCGTCGAGCAAGAGACAAGAAGGGAAGCGAAACAGGTTGGCAGGCCTGCCAACATTTAGCTGTGCGGGGAGAAACACGGGGCATGACTGGCATGCCCCGCCACCATTCAACGCTTATTTACAGCTGGCGGCCCCCACATCCTGCCAGACGTCGTGTTTGCCGGGCTCATTGCCCTTGGTCCAGTACTGCGCCTTCCACTGACGACCGTTATGGGTGGTGATCTCGCCACCGTTGTAGGCCACATTGGCATCCCAACCCAGTTGCACCTTGCTCACCAGCAGCCACTGATCCGCGGTGCGGCTCGGCTCGTTGCCCTGAGTCCAGTACTTGGCCTGCCACACCAGCTGGTTATGGCTCACCTTGTCGCCGCTGTTATAGGTGCTTGCCGCTTTCCAGACTGGCCAATTGACCGCATCCGGATCAGTCGCCGTGCAACCACCGCCGCTGCTGGCCGGTTTGACCGTCAGACGGGTTGTCGCGCTGGCATCCAGCCCGCCGTCGGAGACGGTGACACTCAGGTCATAGCCGGTGTCGCTGGTCACGCTCGGGCCGGTGACCACCAGAGTGGCGCTGTTCTGACCTGTCGCGGTGATGCCTGCCGGCACGCTCCACTGATAGGTCAGGGGATCGCCATTGGGATCGGAGGCGGTCGCCTTGATGGTCACCTGCTTGCCCGCCTCCACAGAGGCCGTGGCAGGTACACTCACCACCGGCGCCAGATTGGCCTGCGGCGCCTTGTTGGTCACCACCACCTGATCCTTGGCACTCAACTGCTGGTCATCGGTCACTGTCAACTCGAACACCAGATTGATGTCGGCAGCCACGGCATCCAGCACCACCCGCGCCTTGGCCTGAGTGGCATCGAGCAAACCAGCCTGCGGCCCGGAGATCTGCTTCCAGCTGTAGCTGAGTGCGCTGTTCTCCGGATCGTGGGAGGCCGAACCATCCAGTGTCACCTCGCTCGGGCCGGTCACCTTGAGGTCACTGCCCGCGTTGGCCAGTGGCGGCTTGTTGGCCGGTGGCGTGACGCCACTGCCGTGACCCAGCCCCTCGTGCATGGCGTTGAGGATGTCGCCGTTGTCGGCATCGATCTCCCAGGAGAAGAGCCCACCGAGCTGATTGGAGAGCACATACTGTCCCTTGGCCTTGACCGAACGCTCGTTGTCATAGGTGATGAGATCGCCGGTCGCCGCCTTGAACAGATAGGGCCCCTCGGCCACCTCGTCATAGCCCTGCTCCCAGCCTGCGCCCATCCGGTTGTTGACGATGTCGCGGTAATCCACCACCCCGTCCTCCCAGGTTCCCTTCACCTTGTCAGTGGCCGTGCCGGTGAAGGGATTGTTGCCCTGATAACCGCTCACCCCGGTCCAGCCACGACCATACATGGCGGCCCCGACCACCAGCTTGCCGGGCTCAACACCCTGCGCCAGCAACTGCCTGACCGCCTTGTCGGTGGTGTACTTGGTATCGGGATCCCAGCTCGCCGCATAGAGGTTGGTCTGGTGACCCAGTTCGGTCTTGCTCCAGCCACCGTTGTAGTCGTAGGTCATCATGAAGATGTGATCCATGTAGGGCTGGGCCGCCTTGTAGTCCACATCCTGGATCTTGTCGCCCCCCGCCCCGATGGCCGAGGTGAGCTCATACTGGCGCCCGGTCTCGACCTCCAGCTCGTCGAGCATGGCGCGCAGCTCCTTCATCAGTACCACGTAGGTGGCACCATCGCTCGGGCTGCCCAATTTCGGGTTGGCGCCCTGTCCACCCGGATACTCCCAGTCGATATCCACGCCATCGAAGAACTTCCAGGTCTGCAGGAACTCTTTCACCGAGCCGACGAACACATCGCGCTTGGTTTTGTCACCGAGGAAGTAGAAGGGGTCGGAGAGGGTCCAGCCGCCGACCGAGGGGAGGATCTTGAGGTTCGGATAGGCCTGCTTGAGCGCCATCAAGGCGCCAAAGTTGCCCTTGTAGGGCTCATCATGGGCGGTGAGGCTGCCTTGCGGCATCTGGATGGCGGCCCAGGGATCGTGCATCGCCACCTTGAAGTCGGCGCGACCGGCACACGCCCGCTGCAGCGCCTGGAAGCTCCCTTCGATCTCCTTGAGGCTGTCGTTGAGGCCATCACCGCCGCAGATGGGGGTGAAACCATAGAGGATATGGGTCAGGTTCTGGGCCGGAATCTTGTCCACCGTAAACTTGCGGCCATAGACGCCCCACTCCACATAGTAAGTCCCCACCACCTTGCCGGACTTGTTGGCGTAGGGCTTGTTGTTCTCCTGCAACGGCGCCTTGAGTGGCGCCAGATGGCTGCCGTCGGTATCGGCGACCACGATCTCCTTGGCATCAGACAGAGTGCAGCCCTCGGCGTTGCACAGCGCCACCTGCATCTGGTAGCGCCCCCCTTTCTTCACCTTGAATTTGGCGCTGCCCGCCGCGGCCGAGGGGCCGGACCACACCTCATTGCCATTGAGCAGCACCTTGGCACTCTGGCCCAGATCGCCGCTCCAGAGGTTCCAGTTCACCTCCACATCGGCGCCATCCTTTACCTTGACCAGATTGTTGTAGGCAGTGGCCGCCTGATCGACTTCGACGATGGAAAACTTGGTGGGGCCCCATCCGATGGTCGGCTTGCCGGGCGCCGCAGCATAAGCAGACGAGGCACAGCAGAGACCGACCGCGAGGGCCAGCATGGTAGGCTTTGGACTTAGCATTTTTTATATTTCCCTATTTCGTTATGTTGGCAACGAAAAGGGCTACGCCCTGACAGGTAACGCAGACAGCAGTGCAACCTCTTGGCAAAGGTGCACAACAACCTGTGGTGGCCCCGCTATCTCAAGTACGGCTCATCCCTGGACCGGAAGCTTTGCGTCCCGACCTTGCGATCGGTTTGCCCTTCGGTTACTTCATTCGCGATGAAAATAATCGCATCCCGACTATAGAGTGAGCCGATCCGGTCCGCTACTGTCGGCGTTTACCGACAGTGACAAGCCAATGCAGCAATGGATTGCCATCACACAAGAATGTGAAGGCATCTTCGCCGATAAAACTCTGTTCTCGGCATTCATCCATGACCATGGCCCGCGCAACCATTGCGTGGTTTTGTGAGCCGGTTCACGGCTTGCCGCCCCGGGTGCGGCTATCGCAGCAGCAGGCTGTTCATCAGGGCCCGCAGTTTGAGCGGTTTGACCGGTTTGCTGATGTAGCCATACCCCCGCTCGCGGATCTGCGCCTGCAACTCGCTCTTGCGATCGGCGCTGATGATGATGCCTCCCAGCTCGTCGCCACACAGCAGTTGCAGCGCGGCCAGAGCCTCCAACCCGGTCTTGCCGTCGTCGAGGTGGTAGTCAGAGAGCACGAGTCTCGGCACAAACCCGTCTGCCACCAGCGCCTCGGCTTCGGCCAGATCAACGGCGCAACGCACCTCGCAGCCCCAACGGCCAAGCAGGGTGCTCATGGCTGTCAGAATGTCCCGCTCGTTGTCGACGCAGAGCACGGCCACCCCCTCCAGCTGGCTGTCGCGCACTACCGGCGCCGCCAATTGATGAGCCGTGACCGGCCGGGTCGCCAGATTGAGGGTCACCGCAAAGACTGACCCCTTGCCCGGCCAGCTCTGCAGGGTGAGCTGGTGACCGAGCACCTGCGAGATACCGCGGGCGATGGCGAGCCCCAGACCCAGCCCCTGCTCCTTGGCAGTGCGGGAGTGATCAAGGCGGGAGAACTCGTCGAAGATCGCCTCCTGCTTATCCTGCGGAATGCCGGGGCCGTTATCCCACACCTCGATGCGGATCTTCTCCCCCATCCGGCGACAACCAAGCAGCACCCGGCCACCCGGGTTGTAGCGAAACGCATTGGTGAGGAAGTTCTGCAGCACCCGGCGCAGCAGCCGCACATCGCTGTGCACCGCGTGCTTGCTCTCCACCACCGAGAAGTGGATCCCCCCCGCCTGCGCCAGCACGCCAAACTCAGCCTTGAGGTTGTCGAACAGATCGCGCAGGGCAAAATCGAGCTTTTTGGCCTTGAACTTGCCCGCTTCGAGCCGCGAGATATCGAGCAGATCGGTGATGAGATCCTCGGTCGCCCCCAACGCATCATCGATATGGCGGGCGATGCGGGCCTGCTCGCCAGCCGCGGGCAGCATCTCCAGCAAGGAGGAGGTAAACAGCTTGGCCGCATTGAGGGGCTGGGTCAGATCGTGGCTGACCGCCGCCAGAAAACGGCTCTTGGAGTGGTTGGCCCGCTCCACCTGCTGGTTCACCAGCAGCAGCTGGCGGTTGAGTTCGGAGAGCTCGTGGGTGCGTTCGGCCACTCGCGCCTCCAGATGTTCGTTCGCTTCGCGCAGCACCCGCTCGGCATCGCGAAACGGCGTAATGTCGGTAAAGGTCATGACAAAACCGCCGGCGGGCATGGGGTTGCCCTGCATCTCGATCACCCGCCCGTCGGGGCGCTCCCGCGCGGAGATATGGGCGCTGCCGCGCTTCATAAAGGCGACCCGCCGCGCCACGTGGTCCTCGATATCACCGGGGCCACAGAGCCCTTGCTGGGCGTTGTAGCGGATGATCTCCTCAATGGAGCGCCCCGCCTGAATAAGACCCGGCGGATAGTGGAACAGCTCGATGTAACGGCGGTTCCAGGCCACCAGCCGAAGCTCCCTGTCCACCACCGAGATCCCCTGCCCGATATGCTCGATCGCCCCCTGCAACAGGCCGCGGTTAAAGCGAAACACATCGGAGGCCTCATCGACAATGGTGGCGATCTCCTCCAGTTGCATGTTGCGCCCCTGCAGGGCAGAGGCGAGCACCAACCGCGCCGACGAGGTGCCAAACACCCCCGCCAGCAGCCGTTCGGTGTGGGCGATCAATTCGGCCGAGGCCTGCATCTGGGGCGCCAGGGTGCCACCCCGCTCACCAGCGAATCGGCCAAAGGCGCGCTTGACCCGGCTCGAACCGACGAAGCGGGCCGCCAGCATCTCCAGCTCCTTGACCGAGACCCGTGCCTGATAGAGGGCGGCGGTATCGCGGCTCGGCTTGCCGACAAAGTTGGCCGCCTGCAGCCGCTCGCTCACTGCAGGGCGAGACAACAAGGAACCGGCCACATAGCCGAGCAGGTTGAAGAGCAGGCTCAGGAAGATGCACCAGGCCCCGAGACTCAGCTCGCGAAACGCGGGCCAGTCCGGCGGCGCCAGCAGCTCGGCCAGCGGTGAACCCGCCAGCAAGCCACTCTCCACCAGCAGGGTCACGAACCAGAGGCTCACCCCGAGGCTCAACCCAAGATAGACCCCCTTGCGATTGCCATGACGCCAGTAGAGACCGAGCAGCAGGGCCGGTGCAAACTGGGCCACCGCGCCAAAGGAGAGATAGCCGATGCGGGAGAGGCTGGTGAGATCGCCGAGCCAGAGGTAGAGTCCCCAAGCCGCCAGCAAGATCAGCAGGATGGCGCCACGGCGCACCTGCAACAGCAGCCGTACCAGCCGCTCGTCGCGCCCCTGCCGCCAGAAGCGGCGCAGCAGCACCGGCAGCACCAGATCGTTGCTCACCATGATCGCCAGCGCGATGGTGCAGACGATCACCATGCCGGTGGCCGCCGAAGTGCCGCCGAGAAACGCCAGCATCGCCATGCCATCAAAACCGAGGGCCATCGGCAGGCTGATCACATAGGTGTCGGAGGCCATGTCGGCCCCCACCCACTGCTTGCCCGCCAGCGCCAATGGCCAGATAAAGAGCCCCATCACGAACAGGTAGAGCGGGAAGATCCAGCGCGCCCAGTGCAGATCCTGCCCCTGATTGTTCTCCACCACAGTCACATGAAACTGGCGCGGCAGGCAGATGACGGCGCACATCGCCAGCACCGTATAGATGGCAAGCTCCAGCAGGTTGCCGGGGCTCACCGCCATCACCTGTACAAAGAAGTCGCGGGTCACCTGCTCGTGGGCAACGCCGGGTTTGCTCAGGATCAGCCAGAGGGCGAAGCCCCCCACCGCGATAAAGGCCAGCAATTTGACCACCGACTCGAAGGCGATGGCCACCACCATCCCCCTGTGATGCTCGGTGGCATCGAGATGGCGGGTACCGAACAGGATGCTGAACAGCGCCAGCAGCAGGGTGACCCCGAGCGCCAGCTCGCTGGTATTGCTGGTTGGGCTGATGCCGCCGCTGTTGACCATCAGCAGATCCAGCCCGGTGACGATGGCTTTCAGTTGCAACACCAGATAGGGGAGGATCCCCATGATGGCGATGAGGGAGATCACCATGGCGAGCCGCTGGGATTTGCCGTAACGGGCGGCGATAAAGTCGGCGATGGAGGTGATGTGCTCGCGCTTGGCCACCAGAATGAGGCGGGCCAGCAGCCGCCAGCCAAACAGGAATACCAGCATGGGGCCAAGGTAGATGGGCACCGGCGACCAGGGGGATTCACTCGCCTGCCCCACGGTGCCGAAGAAGGTCCAGGAGGTGCAGTAGACTGCCAGCGACAGACTGTAGAGCAGCGGTTGCCCCTTGAGACGGTGCCGTTTGTGCTTGTCTGCCACGAAGGCGATCAGAAACAGCAGCCCCAGATAGGTGAGCGACAATCCGATCAGCAGCCATCCCTGGTGCATCGATAACTCCTTGTCCATGTTGAGTTTTTGTATACAACCTCGCCAGTCTAGAGAGGCGGCAGCCAAAAGTCATCCCCTTCGGGCAGATTGAAATTATCGTTTTTCAATAAGTTTTGCCTTGACTGAATATCGTAAAACGATAAACATTCGCCCATCTGCATATTGATAAACAATAAACTTCAAGCCATTTCGCCAGCGGGATGGCACCCACCATGAGGTTCATGATGAGAACGACCAAACTCGAACGCCTGAGCGTTCTGATCGAGTGGCTGCTGCTGTTTGCCCTGCTCGCCACCCCCACCATTACCCTGATGGAGACCTGGTCCCACCTGTTCGGCGGCAATGACCTGCTGCAAGAGGAGCTCAACCAGATCATCCACAGCAGCGGCTCGCACATTCTCAACGGCGTGCCGCTGGCCCATAGTGAAACGCCGTCCCTCGACCTCTTGCCAGAACCCCCGCTTACCATGGCCGACTACCCGCTGCGCACCGCCAACCGGCTGCTCGGCACCCTGGTGCAGTTGTTGCCGGATCTGGTCTTTATGCTGATGCTGTGGCAACTGCGGCAGCTGTTTCGCGGCTACCGCCACGGCCTGCTGTTCACCTTCGAGCAGATCCGCCGCTACCGGCAGATCGGAGTGCTGCTCTGCGTCTCCTTCCTGGTCGAGCTGATCCAGACCCCTTTGCTCGATACCGTCCTCACCATGAGCGGCCCCGAGATACATGGCTCCGTCTCCATCAGCTCGTCCGATTTCCGGCTGCTGCTGGCGGGCCTTATCGTACTGGCGCTGGCACTGGTGATGCGCGAGGCCAAACTGCTGGCCGACGAACAGCAACTGACGGTGTGAGGATCCTATGCCTATCATCATCCGTCTCGATGCCCTGCTGGCCGACCGCAAGATGACCGCTCGCGAACTGGCGCAGCGCATCGACATCACCGAAGCCAACCTCTCGATCCTCAAAAATGGCCACGCCAAGGCGGTGCGCTTCTCCACCCTGGAGGCCATCTGCCGTGAACTCAAATGCCAGCCCGGCGATCTGCTGGGCTACGAGCAGGAGCGCTAACCCCCTTATGAGTCGTCATATCACTCTGTTTGCCCTGTGGCTGCTGCCACTGTGGGCCTGCGCCGCCGATGGCGCGAGCGGCCCCCGCTACCTTATCGAGCAGGGCGCCAGCGCCAATGTGCTGCAAGTACGCCTCACCATGCAGGGCGAGCCCCCCTTTACCCTGCTCCCCGCCCGCCCGTTACCGGGCAGTGCCACGCCGGTTTCTCCCGCGCTGGTCTGCCTTGAAGACAACCAGCCGGTGGCCCTCAATCAACCCTTCTCCTGCAAAGAGATCGGCTGGCAGATCACGCTCACACCGGCTCCGGCACTTGGGGCGGATGCCTCGGCACAACAGTCGCTGCTGTTTGCCCCCAACCGGTGGCTATTGACCGAATGGGGCAATCTGGTGCGCCAGCTTGGGAGCCGCCGAGGGGAGATCTGTCTGCCGGATGGCAGTTGCCAACCGCTGCCGGATGTCAACCAGCCGCCGCTGATCCTGCCATTTGGTCTGGAAACGGTGCCCGTCACCCAGCCGGATCCGCGGCTGGTGCTGAGCCATGACGAGACCGCCAATCAGCTCGATCTGCCGGCCTTGCAGCAGCAACTGAATGAGATCATCGACTATCTGGCCTTCCAGCTCGATGTGGACCCGCCCGCTCACCCGTGGCAACTGGTGTGGCTGGGGCGGGATGTGGCGACCCGATCCCTCGGCGGAGCCGCCGGTGATCAGGTGTTTGTCGCAAACTACCCCACCGAGGCTGGTAAACCGACGCCACAGGCTCCCCTGCGCCTGCTCCGCACCTCGGCCCACGAGGCGGTACACATCCTCAGCGCTCGCCGCTCCGAGCCGCAACCCACCTGGGTCAACGAGAGCCTCGCCGAGTACCTCGCCATCAAGGCGCTGCGCCGCTTTCGGCTGCATCAGGTCACGGCGGTCAACGAGCTGGCCGAGCGGGGCAACCAGCTGCCCCATAGCGATAGCGGCCTCTATCAGGCGGCCCGCGAGGTAATAGCTGGCGATCGCTCCTACTACCCGCTCTTTTACGTCAAGGGGAGCGCCTTCTGGGAAGCGCTGGATCGGGAGCTGCAACACAATGACGCCACCCTGGCCCGACTGCTACCCCAACTGGGCTGGCTGCCGGATGGCCGCTTTGATGCCGCCGCCAATAAGCTGCTTGCAGGCACCATCGGCTCGGATACCTGGCGCCGCCTCAGCCGCCACTATCTTGGCGAGCAGCAGTAACGCCGCCAACCGCAGCAATGAAAAAGGGAGAGCCGTGGCTCTAATGCCGATCAGTTAAGGATCCATTGACCGATCCTCCTGATGTGTAAAAATCCGAAACCTGTTGATTTGGTTTCGGATTT